>JBBQIG010000264.1:0-7012 GCA_038324715.1 Anaerolineae bacterium
ATGAGTGTGAACGCGCCGGCTAGCGATGCCCCTGTGCGCCATGATGGTTTAGCCGCACAGCGGGGTGTGCCAAGCCTTGTATGGCGTGCTGGGCAAAGACGTCGCTTTGAAATGATTTTACGCTGGGGGCTACCGTCGGGAGAGCGCCATGTGCAGCGCATTTTAGAAGAGGGCTGTGGTATTGGCACCTATGTGCGGGCGCTGTTGCCCTATGCGGATGAGGTCTGTGGCATTGATGTTGAGCCTGACTACTTGCAACAAGCCGCCCAGGCCCTACCCGCTGCCCATCTGCAACTGGCTGTCTGCGAGCAGTTGCCCTATGCGGATAATTACTTTGACTTGATCCTGAACCATGAGGTGATCGAGCATGTTGAGGATGACCGCGCCACGGCAGCCGAAATGGTGCGTGTGCTCAAGCCCGGTGGGCGTGCGGTCATTTTTGCACCCAACCGTCTCTATCCCTTTGAGACCCACGGTCACTATTGGGATGGGGTTTATCATTTTGGCAATACGCCTTTGATCAATTATCTGCCGGATTTGTTGCGTAACCAGCTTGCTCCCCATGTGCGTGCGTATAGTGCCGAAGGGCTACGTTCGCTTTTCCTGGGGTTGCCGGTGCGCATTGTTCAACACACGCAGATTTACCCTGGCTATGACAATATTGTCTATCGCCGTCCCGCGTTGGGTGGTTGGCTGCGGCGCATTACCTATGCGCTGGAACAGTCACCTCTGGCTATGTTTGGGATCAGCCATCTGCTGGTGCTTGAGAAGAATTAAGAGAGTAGAGAAGCTTCATACCTATGCAACGACTTGACCGACACGACCGCATCTTCATCACGCGCCGCAAACGAGCACGCGCGGAGAGCAACAAGCCCCGACCGTGGTTTTGGGTGGGGCAGAGTATGTTGGGGATGTTCTCCATTATTTTGGCCGCGGTGGTCATTACGGTTAGCTCTGGGGTGATGGTCGTTTATAGCATCTACAACACCTATGCTGCCAGCTTGCCTGAAGCAGGCATTATTGAACTCCAACAAGAGGAATTTGAAACTGTGCGGATCTATGACCGCACGGGTGAATTTCTGCTCTATGAAAGCGTAGATCCGCGTCCCTTTCGCGGTGACCGTACCTATATCCCGTTGACTGAGATATCACCTTGGGTGATAAAGGCCGCGGTCGCACTGGAAGATCGTAATTTCTGGGACAATCCAGGGATCAACGTGCGTGGTCTATTGCGCTCGCTGGTTTCTAATGTTCAAGGCGGTTCTGTGCAGGGTGGTTCGTCGATCACCCAGCAGTTGATCAAAAATGTGATCATTCCGGTTGAGGAACGCACGCAATTGAGCTATGCACGCAAGCTCAAAGAAGTGATTCTGGCGATGGAAGTCACGCGCAAGTATCCCAAAGAGAAAATTTTAGAGTGGTATCTTAATTACAACTCCTATAATAATTTGGCCTATGGTGTGGAAGCTGCCAGCCAGGTTTACTTTGGTAAGAGTAGCGCAGAACTCAGTATGGCTGAAGCCGCCATGCTTGCGCCCATTCCGCAATTTCCAGCACTGAATCCGATTGATAACCCGGATGATGCTAAAAGGCGTCAGGGGCTGGCGCTGCAAGCGATGGTCGAGGCGGGTTATATCACCCAAGCCGAGGGCGAAGCTGCCTTTGCCGAGCCTTTGGCGCTACGCAAGTCGGTCTCTGAACGCTTTGATATTCTGACTGCACCGCACTTTGCGCTCTACGTGTTGGATCAGGTTCAACGAGAATTTAACACAGCCGAAGATCCGTTCTTCATCTGGAAGAAGGGGTTGACCATCTACACCACACTGGACGTGGACTTGCAACGCTATGCCGAAGAAGAGGCACGTGAGCAGGTTCGGCTGATGAATGAGCAGGACAAGAATGCTTCGAATGCTGCTGTGGTCGCAATTAAGAACGATACAGGCGAAATTCTAGCAATGGTCGGCTCATTGGACTATAACAGTGACGAGATCGATGGACAGGTGAATGTCGCCATTTCTGAGCGGCAACCGGGGTCGAGTTTTAAGCCCTATGTCTATCTGACTGCGTTGACCCAAGACATGACCGCAGCCTCTATGATTTTGGATGTGGCAACCTCCTTCCCACAGGCGGATGGCTCTTATTACCGTCCAGAAAACTATGATCGCCAGTATCATGGCCCCACGTCGTTACGCAATGCGTTGTCCCGTTCCTATAACATTCCTGCAATTCGTGTGATGGATCAGGTGGGGGTGGGTAGCGCGCTGCGGATGGCGAACCGCATGGGCATTAATGGGCTAAGTCGTGGGCTGAATTTCTATGGCTTGAGCTTGGTGTTGGGTGGTGGTGAGATCACTTTGCTGGATCATACCTATGCTTATACAGCCTTTGCCAATCAAGGCACAATGATCGGTGAGCCAGTGTTGCCCAACGAGCGTCGAGAAGGTTTCCGCACCCTCAACCCCGTTTCTGTTCTCATGGTGCGTGACCGCGATGGGAATGTGATCAAGGAATATAAAGCGCCAGAAAGTGACCGCATTTTCAGTGCCGAAGTAGCCTACATTATGTCGGACATTATGAGTGATGATGTGGCGCGCGCTCCTTCTTTTGGGTCTAATACAGCATTGACACTGCCCGACCGCAAGGTGGCTGCGAAAACAGGCACTACCAATGGTTGGAAAGATAATTGGACAATGGGCTATACACCCCAGGTCACGATGGGAGTCTGGGTAGGTAACACCGACAATGAGTCGATGGAAAATACGACGGGTCTGGATGGTGCTGCGCCCATTTGGAATGCCGTGATGCGCTATTATCTGCAAGATGAGCCGCCTGTTTGGTATGAGCAACCACCGGGGGTAACTTCGCGCACGATTTGTGTGCCTAGTGGTCTGCTGCCCACTGATTCTTGTCCCGCAAGCAGCCAGCGCACCGAACTCTTTGTGGCGGGCACAGAACCTACCCTCTCAGACAACATCTGGCAAGCCTTTGAGATTGATACTGAAACGGGCAACTTAGCCTCGCCTTTGACACCACCAGAACGCAAGCAAGTGCGCGTCTATCAAATTTTGCCTCAGGAAGCAGCAGATTGGGTGGCAGACAGTGGTATTCCACAGCCGCCTTCTGAACAGACCGTGGTGAATCTGGATAATTTCGACCCAGATGCCGCCATTATTTCACCTATGCTCAATGGTTATATTGGTGGGAATTTTGAAATTAAGGGTAATGCGCGGGGGGGGGCCTACCGATTGGAATATGGCTATGGTCTAGACCCCTCGGAATGGATTCCCATTGGTGGGGAACATGGTGAAGAAGTGGTGAATGGGACCCTGGAGACAATTGACACGACGGCAATTGGCGAAGGGCTATATACAATGCGCCTGACGGTGAACCGCCCAGATGGGCAGCGGGAGTGGAGAACACCCTTTACCATCGATAATAGTGCACCGACAGCCATTATCAGTGATCCGCGCCCAGATCGGCTTTATGTGCTGGAGACGGACGAGCAGATCAATGTGAATGTCATTGCTAATGATACCTGGGCCGTAGATCGGGTGGAGTTTTCCATTAATGGGGTGAACTTTGCCTCCAGCACTGTTGCGCCTTATAACGAACGTTGGAAGATTACGATGCGCGACATTCAGGAGATTGAAGGAGGCGACACGCAGAACTTTGTCGGCTTTGAGAGTGAAGACCCTGATGTTCAGCCTGGTCGCATGCGTGTGTTTGGGGATGGCTTCACGGCGATTCGCACATCGGCAGGGGTTTATTTTGAGAGCCACTTGCTCAAGGTGCGTGTCTATGACCGCGCTGGCAATAGCGCCGAGAGCGAACCCGTGCGGGTCTATGTCCGTCGCCGTCCAGAACGTTAATAGAAGGCTTTGAGGGCAAACTTATGCCAACGATTTTGGTGACAAACGATGATGGGGTCTATAGCCCTGGTCTGTTGGCATTGAAACAGGGGCTAGAGGAAATTGCGGATGTGATGGTTCTTGGTCCAGAGCGCAATTGGAGCGCTAGCAGCCATTCCAAGACCATGCACAAGCCCTTACGCTTGCAGCAGGTGGTCTTGGCTGATGGCAGCGCGGCACACAGCAGCAGTGGTAGCCCAACGGATTGTGTTGCATTGGCTGTGGCAGGGGTTTTGGGCAAGGTGCCAGATTTGGTTGTTAGTGGCATTAACTTAGGTCATAATCTGGGGATTGATGTGACCTATAGTGGGACTGTGGCTTGTGCTATGGAAGCTGTGATTCACGGTATCCCTGGCATTGCAGTTAGCAGTGTAACCGCGGCGCAAATTGCGGAGCAGGATGGCGCGGATCTTCATGCCATCCAAGCGCAGAGTGCGGTGGTTGCTTGTGAACTGGCGCTGCAAGTATTGGCACGCGGTTTACCCCCGCGTACCCTGCTCAATGTTAATACACCGGCAGTTGACCCGAAGCAATGGCGTGGTTTGCATAGAACGCGCATGGGGCAACGGCAATATCCGAATGACGAACTGCTAGAGCGCCATGACCCCTATGGACGGCCTTACTATTGGCTGGGGGGTGGAATGCCGCTGGATGCGTTGGATGAGGGGACGGATGTGGGGGCAGTTGCTAATGGATATGTGAGCGTGACACCCATTATGCTGGATCTGACCCACCATGGCTTTCTGGCAGAAATGGCCGAATGGGATCTGACACGCTTGGGAGCCGTAGGATAGAACTGTTATGTCGTTTCGACCGTGGGCTTGTCGTACTCGCTGGGAAGGGCTGATTGTAGCCTTTTGGATCGTTTTAATCGATCTGTTACTTTTGATTTGGATGGATCGGCGGCCTGTTGATTGGCTTAAATTCGCTCTGATTCTTGTTGCAGTAGGCACTTTGCCACTTTTGGGCTATGTGCTTTTTCGCACTTGGGCCTCTTTTGCACTAGAGTATTGGATTGACCGCAACGCGGTGACGGTACATTGGGCTAGCTTTCGCCAGGTAATTCCCTTGCAAAGTGTACAACGGGTGATCCGCGGTGGCTTGCCTAGTACCATGCCGATCGCGTGGAGCCAATGGCCTGCCCCGTATATTGGCCCTGCGAGTGCGTTGGGGTTGGCGAATGTGCAGATGCTCGCCACGCGCCCGCTTGCGGAATGTTTGCTTTTGGATACAGGGGAGACGGTTTTTGCGCTTTCTCCTCGCCAAGAAGAAGCGTTTCTTGAAGCTTTGCAAGCACATTACCGGCTAGGGCCGGTGGCAACACCTGCATTGGCGCGTATGCGTTCTTCGGTATGGCAGCGGCTCTTTGGCTCCGAGCGATTGGGTCCGGTGTTGTTAGCTTGCGGCCTGGTGGGGACGTTGTTGCTCTTTGGTATTTTGATGGTGCGGTTTCCAAATTTGCCCGACGCCATGACTTTTCACTACAATAGCCAAGGACTGCCCGATGTTGTGCGCGAAAAGACAGCACTTTTCCTATTGCCAGCGATTGGCTTAATGGCCTGGTTGATCAATGGGGTCTGGGGACTGTGGATGGCATTTCGCCAACAACGCACCGGCGCGTATATGCTGTGGGGTGGTGCTTTGATTGTTCAAATTTGTTCGTACATGGCTTTGACGAGCTTAATGAATTGATTAGGATCTTGCCCTGGTGAGCGAAAGCCGCACAAATCCTTTTTTAACGATTATTATTCCTGCTTATAACGAAGAAAAGCGATTGCCACCCACGTTGGTGCGTGTTGCCGACTTCTTGCGCCACCAACCCTACAGTTCTGAGGTGTTGGTGGTGGAAAATGGCTCCACCGATGAGACATCGGCGGTGGTAGAAGCCTTTATTGAGCAGCATGTGCGTGCGGATGATCCCTTTGACATTCGGCTCTTGCACAGTGAAAAGGGCAAGGGCAATGCAGTGAAGCATGGGGTGATGATGGGGCGTGGAGATTATCTCCTGGTCACTGATACAGACCTTTCCGTACCCATTGAGGAAACCACACGCTTTTTGCCGCCGTTGCTTGATCTGTCACGCCAGGGGATTGCCATTGCCAGCCGCGAAGTTCATGGATCCGTGCGTCACCATGAACCAGGCTACCGGCATTTAATGGGACGTGTCTTCAATTGGCTTGTGCGCTGCTTGGCTGTTCCGGGCATTCACGATACCCAATGTGGCTTTAAGTGCTTTGGTCGAGATGCCGCCCAGCTGATCTTTCCGCTGCAACGCATTGACGGGTGGGGCTTTGATGTGGAATTGCTCTATATTGCCCAACGTCATGGCTTGCCCATTGTCGAGGTGCCAATCAACTGGTACTATCGCGATGACAGCCGTGTGCGTCCTGTTCTTGACACAGTCACAATGGTCATGGAGTTGATGAAGATCCGGCGCAATGGCCGCGAAGGGATCTATGACCATGCCTCTCCCCCCTTGGCTGACAAAGCACCTGTTGTTTAGCCCTATTCTTCTTCTTGATGTTTTTGTTTTTCTTAGCTATTGAGCGTTGCCACGGGTAGCTCTGGCACTCCACGCCAGTAGGCATAGCCAATCTGCACCATGTTGATCACATAATGTGCAACGGCGGGCATGAGCAAGCTCTGCGTTGTTACGAACATAAGCCCCAACAAGATTCCACCTATGGCAATTGCTAACATGCCCCACACGCCTTGTGGACTGTGCATGAGGCCAAAGATGAGCGCGCCTATTGCCAGTAGCAGCCAGGTGGGGAGTAGCGGCGCAAAGCCGCCGAGTAACAGACTCCGAAAAAGTAGTTCCTCTAGCAACACCACACTCACCATTGCCGCCGCCACTGCCCAAACTTGTTGCGTTGAGCGAGGTACAATGACGCGCACTACAGTTGTGGTGTAATAGCGTTTGCCACTGTGCGCCATGACCCAGCGGGTGGTAACGATGTAGAAGAGTGCAAGTAGGATTCCCCAAAGCGTTCCCCAAGCAATCTGGCTCAGTGGTTGATTGACGACCCATCCCAATGCTTGCTGCGACTGTCCGCTTAACAGCCCTAAGGCAATACACAACCCGATCAAGATGAAGCGTACTA
>JBBQIG010000265.1:0-6978 GCA_038324715.1 Anaerolineae bacterium
AAGTTTATGATCGAGTCTGATGCGACCATTGTTGCGCCTCTGATCTTTGCTTACGTCTTGGCAGATTAGGGGGAGGTAGTTTAGTCGCCAGTCTGGTGCACAATTAAAAGCTAGCTTCTTGGCAAGCTACACCAATGCGACGGCATGAATTTCATGCCGTCGCATTAGATTTTCTATAGGTGTGAAACACCTACAGTTATCCAAACAGCCCCAAATTTCTGATTCATCATGCACCTGGACCCATTTGCTACAAAGTGCTACAGCTTCACCATTACTCCCTAACCAGAATATTAGTCGTGGGTTACAATTTCGCGTGCCCAGGTGCTATTGGCCTTGTACCAGTCCACTAGTGATTCTAATCCTGTGGCAAAGGTATAACTTGGATGCCATCCTAACATGTGGCGCGCCTTGTTATTGTCTGCCCAAGAAGCTGGCGTATCCGCGGCATGGCGAGTTTCAAACTGGAGCAGCGCCTTTTTGCCAACCATTTCCTCAATTAGATGGATGGCATCAAGTAAAATAACAGGCTCGTCTGATCCGAGATTAATAACCTCATAACCCACTGGCTTCAAACCGGCTATCGTGCCGCGTGCGATGTCATCCACGAACGTAAAATCTCTAGATTGTTTCCCATCACCAAACACCACCACTGGACGGCCCTCACTAATCCACTGAACAAAGCGAAATAAACTCATATCAGGACGCCCAGCGGGGCCGTAGACTGTAAAATAACGGAATATAGTGACATCTAGTCCATAAAGATAGTGGTAACTATGGCACAATACTTCAGCTGCTTTCTTAGAAGCAGCGTAAGGAGAAAGCGGCAAGTTCGTATTCTGATCCTCTTGCCATGGCATCGGGTTGTCCTTGCCATACAAGCTCGAGGTCGAAGAAAGAATAAACTTAGGAACTTTAAACTCTTTGCACAGTTCGAGCAGATTTAGGGTACCTGTCGTGTTAGTATCAAAATAAATCCAGGGGTCAATCACGGAAGGGCGCACCCCTGCTCGTGCTGCCAGATTAATGACTGCATCGAAACCTTGGCTAGACGGGTAAGTTTGCTCTTCAACTAGCGCTGTCAATTGTGCACGGTCACAAATGTCCAAACAGCAAAAAGTAAAATCTTGTTGAACACTCAAACGGCTGAGTCGCCACTGTTTCAGCCTTAAGTCGTATGCTTCATTTAAGTTATCAATACCAACCACTACATGTCCATCAGCCAAAAGCATCTCAATCACTTTAGACCCGATGAATCCCGCCGCGCCCGTAACTAAATATTTCGCCATAATGTATAGTGTCAATCGGTTGAGCTAAAGGTAAATAGAAAAGTTTGCACCTACCATTTGCTACAGGATCGATTTAGAGAGTATCTGCAGCAGACAATTGGTAGGGCTAACCATACGATAAAAACAATAAAAGACATAATTGAGAAGGGAATAATCCTTACAAATTTAGCACCTGCCAATGCATCTAGTGCTAACAAAGGTTGCGTTGTAATTAAGCACTTCACCCGAACTACCTGCACAGCGATAATGGTCCTGAGTTCATTGCCTGTGCAGCTTCAATAATAGGTTGCATGCCATCACTGCAACACACTTTATATCGAGCCGGGAAGCTCGTGGGAGCATGACATTATGCTTTTGCAGAAGTCACGCCCCCGAATTTACTGTCTACAGCGCGATCATGGCATCACGGCTTGGCCCTACGGATAACCATTTGATTGGCACTTCTATCAGCTCGGCAATGCGGTTGATGTACTGCTTTGCGGCTTGTGGAAGTGATGCGTAGTCGCGGATTGACGAAATATCCGATTGCCACCCTGGCAACGTCTCGAGGATGGGCTGTGCGGATTCTAGCTTGGCTGTGGTGGGGAAGTCTGCTGTGACTTTGCCATCAATCTCATAGCCCACGCAGATGGGAATCTCTTTCAAGTAGCCCAAAACATCCAAAAGCCCCAAGGCTACCTGTGTCGCACCTTGCACCTGACAGCCATAGCGGGTGGCGACTGCGTCAAACCAGCCCACACGCCGCAGGCGACCTGTGGTTGCGCCATATTCGCCATCGCTGCCCCCGCGGCGGCGCAGTGCATCCCCGCTTTCCCCACATAGCTCAGTGACAAAAGGCCCTGCCCCCACCAGAGATGGAGGGTGTAATCTAGGGGGAGCCGGGACGCTTGCCATTGAGCGCTGCCCAGACTCTGGGGGGGGCAAAAGGCAACTCGTCCAGCCACACACCAGTTGCATCGTGAATGGCGGCGGCGATGGCGGGTGCGGTAGGAATAAAAGGCATCTCTGCCATGCCGCGCGCGCCAAGCGGCCCTTGGGGATCAGGAAATTCCAGGATCACCGGCTCAATTTCTAACGCCATATCCAACACACCTGGAATCAGATAGTTACTTAGATGAGGCGTGAGGGTTTTGCCTTCTTTTTGAATAAAGTCCTCCATCAGCGTCCAGCCTAGTGATTGGGCAACTGCGCCTTCAATTTGCCCTTCGACCTGTTGTGGATTGACCGCTGTACCGACGTCGTTGACGCTGACCAGGCGCGTCACGGTAATGTGACCCGTGTCGAGATCCACCTCAACTTCTGCGACCTGTGCACAGTAGCCGTGTGTAATGTTGGGGTCGCCTGCGCCGGTTTCTGGGTCATAGGGCGTTGTGGCGCGTGGATGATAGACAAACTCTGCACGCGCAGGCCGTTCTTCGTCTTCCCATTCAGCAAGGGCTTTTTCGGCTGCGCCCTTGATGGCATTGCCCGCCATAAAGGTCATGCGGCTGGCAGAGGCAGAACCACTAGAGCCAGCAATATCGGTGTTATCAGATTGAAGCTCGATCTGCGCCGGGTCAATTTGCAGAACTTCGGCGGCGATGAGGATAAAGGCTGTATGCGCGCCTTGACCTACATCAGCCCCTACACACCCCAGAATAGCGCGCTCAATTTTCCCTTCGCCATAGAGTTCGATCCAGGCCGCGCAGGATTCTGGCGCGCCGGAGCTAAAGCCTACATTCTTAAAGCAACAAGCAATGCCCTTGCCACGCGCCACACGTTGACGTGAGGCATCCAGCGAGTTACTGAGCCTTGCTGCTGAGGTCGTTGATTGGCGCAATTCCCATTGTTCAGACCCTGTGCCTAATTCTTGAGCTTGCCAACCACCTCGGCGTGCGGCTTCTTCCAGAACGGGTGCAGCCGTTACACCCGCAGGTACTACTGCGCGCGTGGGCAACCTTGTTCCCTCGCGCCAGATGTTGCGTAGGCGCAATGTTACGGGATCCATGCCCAGGGCTGCCGCTAACTTGTTGACTTGGCTTTCGGCGGCAAAATGTCCCTGGGGACCGCCAAAGCCGCGGAAGGCTCCACTGGGGCAGTTATTGGTGTAGACCGTGCGTGCACTGACATGGACATTGGGGATCTCATAGGGGCCCAGGCACGCCATGAGCGCATTACCCAGCACTTTGCTGCTGGTGTAGGCGTATGCTCCTGCATCGCTGGTCACATCCATTTGGGCAAAGACAATTTTGCCCTCGCGGTTTGCGCCCCATTTGGCATGCAAAATATAGGGGTGGCGCTTGTGATGACCGATGATGCTCTCTTCGCGACTCCACACGATTTTGACGGGCCGTTCGGTCTTGATGGCGGCAAGGGCTAGGGCGATCTGAATCGAAATATCCTCGCGACCGCCAAAGGCCCCACCAATCGCTGGATGGCGCACGACCACTTGGTCATCGGGGACGCCAAGTGCATGGGCAATCTGCTCGCGTTCCTCGTGCATCCATTGACCCGCACAAATGACCTCCACGCGCCCATCTGGACGCACAAAGGCTAAGCCGGCTTCGGGTTGCAGATAGGCATGTTCCTGGGCTTGCGTGCGATAGGTCGCTTCTACCACAACATCTGCCTGTGCCATACCTGCCTCCATGTCGCCAGTGGTAAGGAGATAGCTACGCAATACGTTGGAGTTGAGGTCGCGCTCGCCATAGGGATAGCGGAAGGCATGGGGGTGCAGAATCGAGGCATCGGGTTGCATGGCGACGATAGGGTCAGTCACGATGGGCAGCGGCTCATAATCCACCTGGATGAGCTTGGCGGCGGCTTCGGCTTGAGCTTGGGTTTCTGCTACCACAAATGCCACATGATCGGCTTCCCAGCGCACCAACTCAGCTTGTGGTGTGCTGCCCACGCCGCAAAGCACAGGCTGATCGGGCATGACCAAGCCATATTCGTTGACTGGCACATCTTTGGCGGTGAGCACAGCCAGCACGCCAGGCGCAGCCTCTGCCGCGGTGGTGTCCACGGATCGAATCCGTCCATGCACAAATCCGGCAAAGACAATTTTGAGCCATGCTTGCCCGGGAATATCAATGTCGCCTGGAAAGCGCGCTGTACCTGCTACTTTGGCCGCGGCGTCCACACGCGTCATACTGCTGCCTACTGCACGCATAATACCTGCCTTGCTATTCTGCCTCTACAAAATCTATCTCTACAAAATCCATCTTACACAAGACGTTTGACAATCTGTGCACAAGCCAAGAAAATATGAATTGGAGACGTTTATCATTCTTGCTGCCTGATAGCCGCTTGCTTCCATGATCCCGCATAATTGTGTTCAGACCTAAACAAGCATGCAAATACGATTCAGGAGATAGACAATGAGTTGGTTAGGGGAATTTCGTGACTTTATCAACCGTGGCAATGTCGTCGACCTCGCCATTGGGATTGTTGTCGGCACAGCCTTTACAAGCATTGTCAATTCACTGGTAAATGATATTGTTATGCCGGTCATCGGTATTTTAACGGGTGGCATCAACTTTTCGGGGCTGACGATTACAGTGGGTGAAGCTCCCCTGGCGTATGGTAATTTTATCCAGACAGTTCTCAACTTTCTCGTGATTGCCTTTGCCGTTTTCTGGGTAGTTCAATCCGTGAATCGTTTCCGTAGAAATAAAAAAGATGAGGAAGAGTCCGTAGAACCTCCAGCCCCCACGACCGAAGAAAGATTGCTCACCGAAATTCGGGACTTACTCAAAGCTCGTCAAGGCGACATTTCGGGTAATACTCCGGGCACCATTTAAAGTGATATCTAGGACTTATGAAGTGGGCTGCGTCAACATCGGGCCTAGCCTGCGCCCGCCCAGCAAGTGCATGTGCAAGTGGGGGACTTCTTGTCCTCCATCACGGTTGCAGTTGACCATCAACCGGTAGCCACTCTCATCAATCCCCATCTCCTTGGCAAGCTTTGCCGCCACTGTGAAGAGTCGTCCCAAGGCCGACTCATCCTCTGGTTCAACGTCGTTGGCGGTTGCAATGACGCGGTTGGTGACGATCAAGACGTGAACAGGGGCTTGGGGATGAATATCCTGAAACGCTGTCACCAAGTCATCTTGATAGACAATTTCAGCGGGGATCTCCCGACGAATAATTTTAGTAAAGATAGTTTCTTCGGCCATATTTCCTCCTCCTCATGTTAGTTCTTGTGACTGTTCTTGTGGTTGCCATAGTTCATAGATTCAGTTGCCGACCAAGTTGCTGTAGATTACTCAGCCGCGAATATGTTGATCCGTTGCTTCATCCCAACTCAACTCCTTCAGCCACTCCTGCAAAGGGCGATCTGCTAGGGTGGTGAGGCGCAGATCGGCTTCGGGAAAAATGGATTGTTGGGTAATCTCGTTGGGGACTACCACACATCTTAGCCCTGCTGCTTTGGCTGCCAACATGCCGTTGCGCGAATCTTCAATTGCCACGGCGTTGGCTGGCAACACGCCCAGCGCATTGACGGCTAGACGATAGAGCGCAGGGTCTGGCTTTACGCGGACAACATCTTCGCGTGTGAAAACCACCTCAAAATGCTGGCGCAGGTTGAAATGATCGAGATATTTTGCCACCCAGTCGCCTGATGAACTAGACGCGATTGCCAAGTGCAGCCCCAACTGTTGGGCAGCCGCAACTACCTCAAGCACACCAGGGCGCAGGCTCTGCTCGGCGACCAATGAGAGGAATCGCTCGCGCCGTCTTAGCCGAAGTTGCGAACGGTCTAGCGTGCGCCCTGCCATTTTTTCCAAGTAGCCATACGGATCAAAATCCTCAGAACTGCTGCCCACGCAACTGAGCCACAGATCAAAGGGCAACTCACATTGGTGCTCTTGGTAAAGCTCTTGCCACGAAAGATAATCGGGTAGCTCTGTCTCAAGAATGGTGCCATCGAAATCGAAAACAATTGCCTGGAGCATAAATAGCCGTTCTGTTGCAGTGCAAAGGAGTTGTCACTGGTTAAATTTTATATGCGACAGTATACCCCACGCCAAGAGGCTTGCGCCACTGATGGATGGAACCATCTTTGCTGGCTATGTCATTGGCTATTTTGGCTTCTTGCTGATTATTTGCTTGGCTTTTTGCTCATCTTTTGTGATTGGGTCATCCTGCTAATCAATTGTCTATGGCGTGTCACCAGGGTATACTAAAAGCTGCTTTACAGAGATAATTTACAAAGCTAGTTTGTAGAAACTCATGCAACTGTTTGCCCAGAATTGTCAGCAAGATAGGGTGTAACCGATATGTACGCCATCCATGTTCAAAGCGACCAGCCCGACCGACCGCTTGTCTGGCAGGAAACTGCCGATCCTACCTACGGTCCCGACGATGTGTTGGTTGATGTACACGCCACCGCGCTCAACCGCGCCGATCTGCTGCAACGCGCAGGAGGCTATCCGCCGCCACCCGGCGCGCCCGACATTTTAGGCTTGGAGATGGCAGGCGTGATTGCCGCGGTAGGAAGCCATGTGCGTCCCTGGCAGGTGGGTGATCGGGTCTGTGCTTTGTTGGCTGGAGGGGGCTATGCCGAGCAGGTGGCTGTTCATCATACCCAACTTATGCCTTTTCCCGTAGGATGGACTTTTGAAGAAGCCGCGGCTTTGCCCGAGGTTTTTCTCACCGCCTTTGTCAACTTGTTCATGGAAGCACGCCTTCAACCGGGCGAACTGGTGTT
>JBBQIG010000266.1:0-6964 GCA_038324715.1 Anaerolineae bacterium
TCTCCATATAAATCTCTCAAATTACTTTGGCAGAGAACTCATGCTTTGACTTTACGCGCGGCGGCTTTGCGAATGTAGGGTACAGCATCGGGCGTCTTACAATTTGTCTCGCCATGATCCACCTCGACCAGACCGATCCGCTCGGCGGCGGCAATGGCTTCGGCTTGCAGGTCGGGGCTACGCAGCCCAATCGCAATTAGTGCATTATTCATTGAATAGCGAACGCGATTGGCGCGGCTATGAATCTCGCGCTCAATTGTTGCAAGGTAGGGGCGAAATTCTTCGTCCGTCAGTTGCTTGTCCCTCATTGCCAAATCTGCGACAATCGTCCAGCCCGTAGCGCCCACCCACTCCGCAGAAACAGGTGTCCAAGCCGCTATCTTCTCCCGAATCAAAGGGGTACGCGCCACATAGGAAGCAAGCGCATCAGAGATCACATAATTGTCCAACTCATTCACCCACTGATCCAATTGCGCCGAATCGGCCTGCTTGGGGTCAGCAATCCGAGTCGCCAGAATGCGCGCATCATGGTTGCCAGTCGCCCATAGCTCCTGCGCCAAGGCGTGATCCACCTTAATCTGCTTGCTAAGCTTATCCATGCTCGAAGTCAACACGCCAAACATAGGATCTTGTACCCCGTGGCGACGATAAGTTTTGCAAGTCTGGGCTGTGCCCGCCTGCTCCAACGCCTGCATTGCTTGCTCAAGTTGCATGATCCCTCCCATGCGTAAACAGATTCTTGATTCGTACAGCCATCTCATTAAGCACAAGATTAGCACAAATGTTTTAGATATCCAATAGTTTCAGATTTTACCTTTATGACTTTGCCCACCAAGCAACAACTATAAAGTGAGGCAGTTGCGTCAACGCGCAACTGCCTCTCGGATACCTTATTTAATTAGCGTATTTAGTTAGACGTGATCCAACCTGGCGAAAAGCTGGTTTATGACATCTGCAAAGCGACGAACTATCCAAAGATGAGCAATAACGCAAGGCCAACAAGATCTTACGTCAATCATATCCTTGTCGTGCTGTACTGTATTATCCCAATAATACTGGCCCAAAGGTGCGGACATATCTGCCAACAGACGGATTTGTTCTCCCCCAATTGGGGGCTATGTGGGATACGGAATAGAAAATCAAAAAAAGTCGCACAAGTAACCAGAAATCTGGCCATTTGTGCGACTTTTACTGCGACTTTTACGAGGTCTATGAATCAGGTGAGTAAGTTGTGGCGCAAGGCAAGGGTAACTGCCTCTGTGCGGTTCGCTACATTCAGCTTGCTGAGGATACTGCTGACATGAGACTTGATAGTCGACGAGCCAACAATGAATCTTTTGGCAATCTCAGCGTTGCCAAAACCTTCAAACATTAAGGTTAATACTTCTTTCTCGCGCGTGGTCAGCAGGCGATCCCTAGAGGATGATTGTCGTGTGACGCTACAAATCAGCATCTTCAAAACCGTTGGAGACAAAGCATCCAAGCCCGCAGCAACGTCACGAATAGCCACCTCTAGCTCTTGTGCCGTCACATTTTTAAGAAGATAGCCAACTGCACCCGCCTCCAACGCCTCCTGTACCAACTTGCCGCTTTCCATACTGGTCAACGCAATGCAGCGCACAGAAGGATATTGCTGATGGATGGCTCGAATGGCTGTCGCTCCATTCATGCCCGGCGGCAAGAGCATATCCATCAACACAACATCGGGCATGAGTTCACCGCAAAACTCAATTGCCGACTCGCCGCTAGCTGCCTCGCCAACCACAACCATCCCGTCAATCAGTTGCAAAATCATCGTCAATCCAAGCCGCACCATTACGTGGTCATCGACCAGCATGATGCGTATAGGCTTCAAATTTTCCATAAAACCTCCTGCCCGAATTATCTTCGCTGTTGCATTTTTGCCGTCCACCAAACCGAGACATCAGTGCCTTGCCCTTCGGCACTTGAAATTACAAGAATCGCATCAATGGCTTTGGCGCGTTTATACATAAAATCTAAGCCGTAATGGCCCTCTGATACCTGTTCGAGGTCAAAGCCACAACCGTCATCTATCACGCGTAACGCCACGCCCTCGCCTTCATGGCGCAACTGAATCTCCACTTGACTTGCCTTGGCATGTTTCGCAATGTTGGTAAGGATTTCATTGCAAAGCTTGTAGAATGTCTCCTTCACTTGGAGCGGCATATCCCCTTCCCCTGAAACTTCGCCCCCTGAAACTCCGATGGAGACAGGAATAGTTGTGCGTCCCGTAAAAGCGTCACTTGCCTGATGGAGCAAAGCAACCAGATCCGTCTCGGCAAGAGTGTCTGGAGACAAATCACTCAAGACCCCACGCAGTTCAGCCGCCGCACCGCGTACTAGGCTGCGGAGGTGTATTAGTGAGCGACGGCCTCCGTCTACATCCTTTTCCCACAGGTGCGGCAAGGCTTCGGCAATGAGATTTGCCGTAAAAAGTGACTGGTTGAGGGCATCATGAAGTTCCGCAGCCAGACGCTGCCGCTCTTGTAGCGAAGCCGAGGCTTGGGCTTCGGCATTAAGTTTCTCGTTGGCGCGGGCTGTGGTGATGGCTGTGGCGATAGAAATGACAAGCGATTCTGCGAACGCTTTATCAGATGCAGTAAAGTGGCCGCGCTTCTCATCCAAAAGGAGTTGCAGCACACCCAGCACAGTCTCTTTTACTTGAATTGGAATAAAAGCAGCCAATTGTTTGGGCGGGTTGGATTGGTTGCTCGTGGAGAAACTTGGGTACTGAGGCAGTTTTCCAAAGAACAGATTCGGCACAGTCAAACTGATACCGTGCTGATACACCCAGCGAACAACCTTAGCATCAAACGTTTGCGGAGTGGGATTGAAGGGCTTGTGTCGCCCCTCTACAGAGTGAGTATAAGTTAACTCGGCGCTCTCTTCATCAACAAGCCAGATGAAAACCCAAGAAGCATCAATCAGGAGAGTCAGTTCCTGCAAAACATCATTGAACTCAGATGACTGGGTCAACTGGGGCGTAGACGCGAATATTTGGCTTGCTCGATAAAGGAACTCTAACTCGCTATTACGCCGGCTCAGAAGTTCATTCTTCTTCTTGAGTTCGATACTGCTCTGTGCGCTGGCTCCCAAACGAAAATTATTAAGAGCAGGGGGACGAAAAAACCTTGCCTGGTGCTTCATGGTGTTACCGTTACCTCTTGAACTTTTAGATCATACAGTTGCCCTGTGCTATTCCTACAGTTTAAAAACTTCAAATCTGGTGCTATTAGAAAATGGTGCGCGAATCCAAGAACTTCATTGTTTGGCGAAGATCACAACCAGCCTCTCACTGTGACTGAAACACTTTAGGCCAATGCCTGGAATAAAATCTCCCATCCTTATCTCTAGAATCAGGTCAATCTTGGGAGAGATAAAAGGTTGGAGTGGCCTTAGCTGGAATATTTTGCCCAGAACAACTCAGCAGTCCCTTTAGTAAGGGTATGCAGGTCTTGAAAAGATTTGAATATGTGCAACTGTTGGCGTCAGCATCAAGTGGCATTTCTCATTTTCGCACAATATCGTGATTAAGCAACTGACAAATTTCTGACAGTTACAGCAGAAGATGAATGAGTCACTGTTACCAAAAAGGGCAAAAAAATTGCGGTTGCGGTTCACAAAAATCTATGGCACACTTGCTCATGAATCGACAGACGCAAGATTCTGCTCTTATGCTCCCAACGGACACAAGCAACTCCAATATACCCAAAAAGTCGCACATAGTCTCTCCACCCATGTACTGGTTCACCTGTGCGACCTTGTAATAGTTGTCTATTTAACTGCTTGTGACTTGCTTCTGTCAATTTGCTTCTAGATTTTCCCTTCGTTTTTGCCCAACTGAATAGCGTACCTCAACATCGTGTGTCCCAAGCCCTGCACAGGGGCAAGTTGTACAGACAAGACTGTACATTAAGATTGTGTATTAAGGAGGTGAGTGGTTAGGTCTGTCGGGATGTCATGCGCTTGATCGATCCGCATCGGCAAATGCAGCTAACAATACCCTAAGATCATCGTTACAAAACTCCATATTTTTTGAATCAGAATCTATTTGAGAGGAGATAGGTAATGCCAAATCCCTTCGACAATCGTAGGGTCACACGGCGTGAGTTCTTGGCGTTTGCAGAAGCAATGGGCATCGCAGCACTCGCCACCCCACTACTGGCAGCTTGTGCCACAACTGCACCGCCCACATCCGCTGAGGCAACCGCGCCCAGCGCAGCAGCAGCTCCGGCTGAAGGCGTGACCGCAGTAGAAGGCATTAAGGAGGTCGCACGCGAGCGCACCTTTATCGCTGTCCGCGGTGGCAGCCAAGGCAAGTTTGTTGAGTGGGACCAGTGGAACCCCTTTGTGCCAGTTGCGAACCACCAATTCGCCGTTGGCTTGATGTATGAACCGCTGGCTTTCTACAGTGCCTTCGGAGACAAGGAGTATATGTGGCTCGCCGAGAGCTATGAGTACTCTGACGATTATAAAGAGTTGACCATCAAGGTTCGCCCAGGCATTAAGTGGAGTGACGGCACAGACTTCACTGCCGAAGACGTCACCTTCACGCTCAATGCCTGCAAAGAATATGGGGCCAAGATTCGCTGGGGCACCAACGTTGCGCAGGTGATGGACGTGGCAGAGACCGTCGATCCGTTGACCACCAAAGTCACCTTGACTGTGCCCTCACCGCGCTTCTTCTGGCTCCTGACCTACCACTTTGACATCGGCGTCTACATGCTGCCGAAGCACATCTTTGAGGGCCAAGACCTTTCCACCTACACGCACTTTGATCTCGCCAATAGCCTGCCAGTCACAACTGGCCCGTGGCGCGTGGTTCATTCGTCGCCACAGCAAAAGATTCTCGATCGCGCCGATGATTGGTGGGGTGTGGCGGCTGGCGTTGCGCCGCTGCCAGAAATGGAACGCTTCATTCTGTTGCCGGATCAGGGTGAGCAGCAGCTCATTCAGTCGGTGATCAAGAATGAGGTTGACTTCACCACCGGCATCCAACCCTCAAGCTTCCCAACCGTCCTCAGCGGCAACCCGAAGGCGACCTCCTGGACGGGATCAGAATCGCCCTATGGCTATGTTGACTGGTGGCCCCACTCGCTCTATGTCAACAACGAAGTGGCCCCTTGGAGTGACAAGAACGTCCGTTGGGCACTGAGCTATTATCTCGACCGCGATACCATCGTCGATATCGCCTGGTCTGGGGCATCTAAACCAACGCCGCTGCCAATGCCCGACTACCCACCATTACAGCCATACTTTGAAGCCACAGCACCACTCCTCGAGACCTATAACACGCTAGAGTACAACCTTGAAAAGGGTGATGCGCTGCTCACAGAAAAGGGCTGGACAAAGGATGGAGAAGGGATGTGGCTGGACGAGAATGGACAACCTGTCACGCTCGACATCACAAGCTTCTTTGACTTCACCAGCGTTGGACCGGTTATTGTCGAAATGCTCAAGCGAGCCGGAATTAATTCTAGCTATTCCGAACCACCAGACTTCTTTGCCAACTTCTCCACAGGCAACTACACCGGCTGCCTGTTTGGGCATGGTGGAAGCTGCCGCGAGCCGCAAGAGACCATGGCGCTTTACCAGAGCACTTCAGAAGCAATCCCCGGTGGTCATGCAGTGAACTTCTCGCGTTGGCACAACGATGAGTTTGACGCACTTGCCGACGAGGCCTATTCGACAGCCCCAACCGATACAGAGAAGCTCAAAGAAATTTGGGTGAAGGCAATGGAAATCTGGTTGCCCGAATTGCCCGACATCCAGCTAACCCACGGCTACCACCGGCTGCCATGGACAACGGAACGCTGGACCAACATGCCCGACGAAAACAATCCCTACGTCAACTCAGCCCAGTGGCATCTTACCTTCCCACTGGTACTGCACAACGTCAAGCAAGCCACCTAGCGCTTTCACTGGCTGTTTTCACTGCATGGTTGGCTTGCTAGCTCATGCACACTCCCTGGTAGCGGTTCTCAACGCGAGATCGCTACCAGGCGACTTGGCAACTAACAATGGACGGGCAATCCCGATTAACGCAGCGGTTAGGCTGCGTATGTCTGGACGCAGCCACGCTTGGATAGGAGAGGGCAGTGAGTGTCGGCTATATCATTCGAAGATTTTTCATCTTTTTAGCAGTTGTCTGGGCGGCAGCAACATTCAACTTTTTGCTGCCGCGCCTCGGTGGGCAGAATCCCATCCGCGAAAAGTTGGTGGCACAGTCGGCTCTCAGTGGCTCAGTTCAAGCCGGGTTGGAAGAGATGATCAAGGAGTTCGAGACCAAATTCGGTCTCGACAAACCCCTCTGGCAGCAATACCTGACATACCTTTCAGATATGTCGAAATTCGACTTCAACTACTCCATCGCAAACTATCCGCGCAAAGTGGTGGATATGATGGCAGACGCGCTGCCCTGGTCGTTTACGCTACTGCTCGTGACCACGCTCTTGGGGTTCATCATCGGCAATGTACTTGGCGCACTCCTGGCATGGCCTGGTGCTCCTAAATTTTTGCATTACATCATGCCGCCGATTTTAATGATGAGTGCCATTCCCTATTTCTTACTGGGCCTCATCCTCGTCTACACCTTCGGCTTTCTCCTGGGCGTCTTTCCCATGTATGGCGGCTACGATGTGGGCACCATTCCCACATTCACGCTCGGCTTCATCTGGGATGTTCTTTCGCACTCCATTCTGCCAGCACTCTCCATCATCCTTGTCTCGATGGGTGGTTGGGCGATTGGAATGCGCTCGCTGATGGTGATGACTGAAGGCGAAGATTATGTCATCTTTGCTGACGCCATGGGTTTGCGCGACCGCACGATCTTCGCGCGCTACTTAATCCGCAATGCCTTGTTGCCGCAAGTAACTGCGCTTGCGCTTGCACTTGGAACCATTGTATCGGGTGCGGTGTTGGTCGAGGTGATCTTCGGCTATCC
>JBBQIG010000267.1:0-6934 GCA_038324715.1 Anaerolineae bacterium
CGCTGGATAGCTTGATGCTGGGGCGCACCACCTTTATTGTGGCGCAACGCATTAGCAGCGTACTCAAGGCTGACCAAATTTTGGTCTTGGACGCAGGGCGCATTGCTGCCCAGGGCACACACCGCGAGCTACTTGCCTCTAGCCCCATCTACCGCGAGATCTATCAATCACAGCTTGGCAGCAATGCCAATGTTGCTCTTGTAGATGGGTGAGATAGATGAGTGAGATGCACATGAGACTCAGATTAAATGCCATATTGCCAGATACAGTGCCAGATATACAGATAGCGGACGCCAGAAAACGGGGGATCAATGAGCCAAGATAAGACAAGCCAACAGCCCATTCGCCTGGGAATGGGAGGCGGTGGACGTCTAACAGGTGAGGCTGCACAAGATCCACGCGTGACAATGCAGAAGTTGTTGAACTACCTAGGCCCATACCGTCGCTCCCTGATTTTTGTGGCGCTGCTTGTGATCGTTGTCACTGCTGTCAATTTAATCGGGCCGATTCTGGTGGGGCGCGCTATTGACGAATATGTAATTCCACGCGATGTTTCTGGCTTAATGCGACTTGGGCTGACGCTACTGGGTCTCTATGTCTTGGCGGGGGTGGTTTCCGTTGTCCAGGGGCGGCTCATGGTCGATATTGCCCAAGGCTTAGTTGCTGACATTCGGAGCGAGCTTTTTACCCATATTCAACATCTTTCCATCTCCTTTTTTGACCGTCGTCCAGTGGGCGACTTGATGAGCCGCGTCTCCAACGATACGGAGACCATCAACAGTACGCTGTCGAACGGGCTGATTGAATTCACCACCAATAGTCTCACCCTTGGCGGCATTATGATTGCCATGTTCTTTCTAAGTTGGCAATTGGCACTCGGCACGCTAATTCTGATCCCCCTCATGCTCTGGATTACAGGCGAGGTTACACGACGCAGCCGCTTGCTCTTTCGTGATGTACAGCGCAATTTGGGTGATCTTAATAGCTCAATGGAAGAGAACATTACTGGCTTACGTGCCATCCAAGCCTTTGCGCGCGAGGAAGATACTCTCACCCAATTTCGCACCATCAACGCTGCCAACCGCGATGTGGGGATTAAAGCCGAAGTGATCATGGCTGCACTCGGCCCCATGTTTACCACCATGAGTACAATCACGATTGCGGCAACGGTGCTGTTGGGAGGCTGGTTGGCATTGCGTAACATCGTGGAGGTGGGCGTGATTGCCACCTTTGTTATCTACATTATGAATTTTTTCCGCCCCATGCGCGCCCTTGCCATGCTCTACAATCAGTTGCAATCGTCGCTGGCGGGTGCAGAGCGAATCTTCGCCATCTTAGCAGAAAAGCCTTCGGTACAGGATGCGCCGGACGCCATACCACTGCCCGTCATTCAGGGAGAGGTGCACTTTGAGGCTGTCGATTTTGCCTATAAAGAAGGTAAGCCTGTCTTAATCGATGTCAATTTGCAAGCAAAGCCAGGGCAGACGATTGCGCTGGTGGGGCCAACAGGTGCGGGCAAGACGACGATTATCAATTTGCTCAGTCGCTTCTATGATGTGACGGGTGG
The DNA here is from genome assembly GCA_038324715.1 of Anaerolineae bacterium. Classification (GTDB taxonomy): domain Bacteria; phylum Chloroflexota; class Anaerolineae; order Caldilineales; family Caldilineaceae; genus QEUY01. Next base: position 1,568 of record JBBQIG010000267.1, read on the forward strand.
TGCCATCTTGGTTGATGGGCATGACATTCGCACAGTGCAGCAAGCTTCGTTGCGCCGACAACTTGGCATTGTGCTGCAAGACACCTTCCTCTTCTCTGCATCGGTGATGGACAATTTGCGCTATGGGCGGCTGGATGCCACTGACGACGAGGTGATTGCTGCCGCACAGCTTGCCAATGCGGATCGCTTTATTCGACTGTTGCCCCAGGGCTATCAAACCGACGTTTCCGAGCGAGGTCACAACTTTAGCCAGGGGCAGCGCCAATTGCTTGCGATTGCCAGGGCAATTCTTGCCGATCCACAAATTCTGATCCTTGATGAGGCAACGAGTAGTGTTGATACACGTACCGAGATCCAGATTCAAGAGGCACTGCTTAACTTGCTCAAGGGGCGCACCGCCTTTGTCATTGCCCACCGCTTGAGCACCATTCTGAATGCTGACCAGGTTCTGGTGATCAACGACCACCGCGTGATTGAGCGCGGCACGCATGAAGAACTCCTCGCCCAACATGGCTTCTACTACAACCTCTATACAAGCCAATATCAACGTATGGAAATGGTGATGGCTGCGAGCGACTGAACTTGTTGAACCCTATGCTTGATTGACCTTGATTGAAGGGAGGTACCTCCCTTCAATTTTTGCTATAGGTGCGACACCATAAAATTTTTATATGCGCGGTGGAGTCGCTCCACGTCGCCAGCCGAGGTAGCTGATCAGTGCGCCAACGATGAGCAACACAATTCCAGCGTTTCTCCAGAATGGGTCCCCACTCATGACGCTGCCTTGTAAAATATTGATACCTGCAGCGTCCACACGAGACCGAGCAGGAAGAACAGAATACCAACCGTGATCCTTGCCTTGTGCATAGGTCGTCCTTTACGAATAGTTAAGAGATAATGTTCGCAATGTTTGCATCACCTTGAACCACCACAGCTAACCAACATCCAATCAACACCCAATCACCAGAATAATTCCCTTCAATCGAGGAGTGCACCATGCAGCATGTGACAATCTACCGTGAACGAGAACATTTTGCTGGTTGGCCTGCCAATTATGGGCTTTGGGCGTGGGGGCAGGAGGTTGTACAGAGCTATATTGTAGGACATTTGCAGCCAAATGATCTCTTTCATGCGCGCGACAAAAGCAGGCCGTTCCTCACCTATCAGTCGCGTAGCCTTGATGGGGGTCAGCATTGGGATCTGCAATTGTTTCCCGGCGCGACCCCAGGCGGGCGAGGCTTGTCTGCCGACGAACATATGAATGAAGAATTGTGGGTGGCAAATCACATGGATGGGCCAGAAGGGGTGCAACCTGCGCCAGGCAACATTGATTTTACCCACCCCGATTTTGCACTGATGTGCGCCCGCACCAACCTCAATGCTGGCTCACGCTCTTGGTTCTATTTCTCCTATGACCGCTGCCAAAGCTGGCAAGGTCCCTATGATCTGCCTACATCGCAACTGTTGCCCAGCGGTGAACCGGGTATCTCCGCCCGTACTGATTATATTGTGGATGACCAACAGACGTGTACATTGTTCTTAACCGCAGTCAAGAGCAATGGGCGTGAAGGACGCGTCTTTTGCGCCCGTACTACGGATGGCGGTAAGAATTTTGAATTTGTCGGCTGGGTGACGCCAGAGCCAGAAGGATATAGCATTATGCCTGCTGGGTTGCGGCTCTCACCTGCGCGCTTACTCTGCGCGGTGCGTTGTAGCGGTGCGCGCACAGGTGTAGAGCGTCCGTTGTGCTGGATTGACCTCTATGCTTCGCAGGATAATGGGGCTACCTGGCAATTCCTGAGCCAACCTGTCGCCGATGCTGGCATGGGGGGCAATCCGCCTACCCTAACCCGCTTGCAGGATGGACGCTTGCTGATGTCCTATGGCTATCGTAATGCACCTTTTGCCATGCTTGCCATCTTTAGCGAAGATGACGGGGCAACCTGGGGCGCGTCCATTATGCTGCGTGCAGGCGCGGGCAACCATGATATCGGCTATCCGCGCACCGTCCAACTGGATGATGGCACCCTGGTAACTACCTATTATTGGAATGACAGCGCCAAAGGGGAACGCTACATTGCTGCGACACGCTGGAAGCCGTAGCCAGTGGGGATAAGCAGGGGTAAGAGGGAGTATAGACCTATGTCAGTGGGCGCTTGTCTGCGCGGTTACTTTGGTGCGTGCATATATAGAAGAGGTGACGACGGTGTATCGGTGTCACATGCAACAAACAGAAAAATGAGCATGAAAAGCCAACAGCCTGTCTAAATTTCTGTACTTGCCTTTTTCCTTTTAGAAGATGCGTGGGTACAGTGGAAGTGAGGCTAGAGACGCGGGGGTGAGATGTATATGAGTGTGTTCCTGTGCGTACCAACTCAATGATTTTTAGAAGGAACGGCGATCTTTTATTAAGTGATCTCGGGCATTGCTCTCTTCTTCTTCCAAATTGTAAAGTGCTTCGGGTGCGAAGTCAGCTCCGTTCGGCCATACAACCGTGCCGCCGACGGGGTCAATGGTCATCCGCGCAAAGTAGGCAGGATCATGTAGTGGCTTAAATATCCTACCTTGTAACAGAGGCAAAACGTTAACTTGTTTACTTGTACCATCGTTAAAAAGCAGTTTTAGAGAATGTGGTTCACAGACCTCTGCTTCTAAAATATGCAGTATCAAAATGTTTTCTCCTCAATCTATTCAAGCGGTGGAATACCAAGTATTGGTTCGCCTGCTCTGGCAAGTTCCCAATTTTCCTGAAGTTCACTTTGGTAGATTGCTGCCCACTCAAATACGAGAGACTGGACACGTCTTGGTAATTTACCATCCAGGATAGTTATGGGATTGATTCCAATAACCGCTTCGTATTGTCCATAAATGGCGTGAAAATGGGCAATACCGTGTTCACTAAAATACATATAAATGGCGATCCCTAGGAAGTCCGAAATCCGAGGCATAGAGATCCGTTGCTATTCTTGCTGAGCTTGATATTGAATTTACACAAATGCAAGTTGTCTTGACAGGTAATGATTGTATACCAGTTCGGTTGGTAATACTACTACATTTGAGAACTTCTGAGTTTCTGGCGAGAATTGTACTGCTCAATGTTACAATTCTACCGTCTGTAAAAATGGCGCGCTGTGAGAATCCATACCTGAATCGTTTCCTAATTCATACTATGAGTTGCAACTCAACCCTCAGAGATTTAGAAGTTTTGTGCCACCCCGACTACAGTTAAACTTGTGGGTATATGACCACTCTGACCTTCCTTGGAACTCCCAGCTCCGAGGAAGGGGTGCGGCTTGAGTGTGTGGGTGGTTATGCTACGACGCGACGGTCATTACCTTCTACTGGATCCTTTTGGAGTCGGCGCAGACCGATGAACTGTAGCTCGGCGAAGAGTGCTACGATGACCGCTTGGAAGATGATGAAGGCGTAGCCAAGCGCACTGGGGTCAACCCAGCCCGTGAAGAGTAGCACAATGCTGTCGACCGCCCAGAGTGCGTTGGCAATGATGATTGCCCAGATCGACCCGCGCGTGGCGCTTGTCCCAGCACCGACATAAGCGACAAATGCGCTGTAAATCACCAAGAAGAGACCGGCATAGCGCAAGAGATCTGCGGGTAGTACTAACAAATTGGCAAGCACCCCAAAGCCGAAGAATATCAGCAATCCGGTTGCACCGCTGGCAAGGGCATCGGCAAGCAATGCACGGCGTAGAAAGGGTGAAAGACGGACTTGGTGCACTGCATTTCCCGTTTGATTGTTCATTTGAGTATTCATCTGATTGTTGTCTCCATGAATTGGGTAGCTGTTTAGCTACATACGTTGTTTTGATGTTGCTTACATGGCGACAGATTACAAGGGGGGATGCGGTAAATCAATTACCTTGGAGGTAATCGCCGCGTCCCGAAGCGTGTGATAGGATGAAAAATGATGAACACAAAGATGATGCAAGCACAACCCAAGCAATTACCAGAGTCAACACAATCAACGCAGTCAATTGGCGAACTGCTGCGCGAGTGGCGTCAACGACGGCGTATGAGCCAACTTGATCTGGCTTCTGAAGCAGAGATTTCAACCAGGCACTTGAGCTTTCTGGAAACAGGCAGGTCATTGCCCAGCCGCGAGATGTTGCTCCATCTTGCTGAACAACTGGAGGTTCCCTTGCGCGAGCGCAACGTTCTCCTGACCACAGCAGGCTTTGCTCCACTCTTTCTGGAACGAGCGTTGCATGATCCAGGTTTGCAAGCCGCACGGCAAGCCATTGATCTGGTGCTGGCTGGACATGAGCCTTATCCAGCCCTAGCGATTGACCGCCACTGGACATTGGTCGCCAGCAACCGCGCGGTTGCATCGCTGCTGGTGGGCATTGCACCTGCCTTGTTGGAGCCTCCCGTTAATGTCTTGCGGCTGACCTTGCATCCTGATGGACTTGCGTCACGCATTGCCAATCTTAGCGAATGGCGAGCGCATTTGTTCACGCGGCTGCGTCATCAGATTGAGCTTACGGCAGATCAAACCCTTGTGGAGTTACTAGAGGAGTTATCTGCCTATCCCGCGCCTAGGGTGAGACCGAGCCAGAGGGGGGCAACTGAGCGCAAGCAGACGGAGATGGTGGTGCCATTTCAGATCATGAGCGAGGCGGGAGTACTCACCTTTTTTAGCACCACGATGATCTTCGGCACGCCTATTGATATCACCTTGTCGGAACTTGCAGTTGAGTCGTTTTTCCCTGCGGATGCCGAGACGCGCAAAATTATGCGCTCTCTCGCGGGTGAGCAAGAGGACACAGACGCAAGTGAGGCGTGATTCAGGTTTGGCGATGAATCACGCCTCATTCAAAAGCAAATATTAGGCTATCAGGATCCGTCGGAGAATGAACCCTGGCAAATTACCTGTATTCCAGGTGCGTTAACCCTGCGCGCTTGCTGATGGTCAACTGTCCAGAGTAGGGGGCGATAAAGCTGCCGGAGGTGGGTGACACATCGCGGTAATCGCGGCCTATGGCAACGGTGATATAGGAGGGTGTGGTGCGGCGATGATTTGTGGGGTCAAAGGCGACTGCGTCATAATTGCCCTCTGCATCCTTCACCAAGACTTCCACCCAGGCATGAGATGCCCCTTCGCCTAGCATGTGACCCGAGATGTAGCGCGCCGGAAGACCTGCTGTGCGACAGATGGTGAGCATGATGTGGGCGTAATCTTGACATAACCCTTGGCCGATAGCGAGTGCCTCTGCCGCGGTTGTGTTCACGCTGGTGGTGCCACGTCCATAGCGCATGGCTCGATAGACCCACTCATTCACCGCCGCTGCCAGTGCTTCTGGCTCGGCGTGTTGCGCCAAGAGTTCCTGCGCAATCATCTCAATGCGCG
>JBBQIG010000268.1:0-6929 GCA_038324715.1 Anaerolineae bacterium
ATCACTGCCAAGCGTCGCAGCCACGGACGAAAATAACCTGCAATACGCGTCACTAATTCACGGTTGGTATATTCTCGGTCATAGCCTTCTTGCGTAAGACCGTCGCGAAGGAATCCCATACACAATCCACTTTCTAAAGGACAACAGTCGAGCGGCTAGCGTTGCACTATCTCAGTATGTTGTATGCAACTTGATTTGTGTAGTACTTAGAAATCCTTTGTAGTTTATACCATAAACCATAATTTGGTAGAGTATGTATCTTGCCATAACACGTTCCCTGTCCTGCAGTTAGCATTCTGCGCTGGCTGAAGAATGATGAGCAACGATACGCTAAATCAGTTAGCCCTTACTGAGTAGAAGGAGGGAGCATGAAAGAATGAGACGCATGGACGCATCTCCTGCGGGTTGTACACGCGCAATCGGATAAAAACAGTAGACATAAAGATTCGGAAACCAAGAAATTAAAGGACAACACATGTTCAAATTCTCTTTTTTGCCCCGTGCAAAGCAATGGGGCTTGCTGCTTGCGGGCGTGCTTGTGATGGCGGCTTGTAGCTCTCCAGCACCTGCTGTCTCCAATGCGACGCCTGCTCCTCCTGCTTCGGGGAACACCACTGAGGCAAACACGGAAACGAACATGGAAGCGACTCCCACGGACGTTGCCGAGGTCGCCGAGGAAACTTCTGCAACGAATTCTACCCCAGCCGCTGCCGCCACGGATGAACGAGTGATGGCTCCCACCTTTGACCCCACGCAAACACAGATTGCACTGCAACCCTTTGTCGAGGGCTTTGCTCAGCCCCTCTTTTTAACCCATGCCAATGATGGCAGCAATCGCATCTTTGTAGTGGAAAAGGGCGGGACAATTCGCATTGTGCGTGATGGGCAAAACGTTGAGACTGCATTTTTGGATATCTCTGATCGGGTGATGAGTACGGGCAATGAACAAGGCTTGTTGGGATTGGCCTTTGCGCCCAACTACGGCGAGAGTGGTTATTTCTTTGTCAACTATACTGATACCCGCGGTGATACTGTCATCTCTCGCTTCCAGGTGGATGCGGCGAATCCTGATATGGCGGATGTCAATAGTGAATCCTTGGTGTTGGGCCTTGAACAACCTGCCAGAAATCACAATGGCGGCATGCTCGCCTTTGGTCCTGATGGGTATTTCTGGGTTGGTATGGGTGATGGCGGCGGAGGGAACGATACCTATGGCAACGGCCAGAATCCCGCCACCTATCTGGGTATGATGCTGCGCTTGGATGTCACCAGCGATCCGACTGTTCCCTATCTGATTCCTGAAGACAACCCCTGGGTAGAGACAGATTGGAATGGGGAAGAGGTGCTTGATGAGGCGTGGGCTTTGGGGCTACGCAATCCCTGGCGCTATAGCTTTGACCGCGCAACTGGCGACTTGTGGATTGCCGATGTGGGTCAGAATCAATATGAGGAAGTGAACTTTACACCCGCGGGTAGCCCTGGCGGCTTAAACTACGGTTGGCCCATTATGGAGGCAAGCTCTTGCATGGGTTTTGGTGCTTGTGACCAAACGGGTCTGGAACTGCCAGTTGCCGAATATGATCATGCCGGAGGCCATTGTTCAGTGACCGGCGGCTATGTGTACCGAGGCAGCGAGTTCCCGGATTTGGCGGGTGTTTACATCTTTGGCGACTATTGCAGTGGCGTTATCTGGGCGACCATTCCCGCCGAAGATGGTTCTTGGACGACGACACAAGTCCTGGAGTCGGGCGCACAACTTAGCTCGTTTGGTGAAGATGAATCGGGCGAGATGTATGCAACTGACTTGACTAGCGGAACTATCTATCAGGTGGTTGCGGAGTAGGTAGATTGGCTTTGTGTGGTAGCAACCGTTTGTTGACCTTTCTCGAAGCTCCGAGCTTCGAGAAAGGTCTCTTGACTCCCCCACTCACCAATCCTCAACCAACTCTTCATATTCACCGACAACCGTAAAATGACGAGCAGGACGCTCTTGCGGGAACCAGCCGCCATCAGCAGTGGCTGATTGAGGTGCGCCGCCGAAGCCTTGTGGCCCTGCCACGACGATGATCGGTGGTTGCTGGGCGTAGGGTGGCGCATAGTGCTGTGGGTATTGTTGTGCGTAGGGCTGAGACGCATAGGGCGCATTCCACCCATTGATTGCCGTTGATCCCGCATGCCGGTCGCGGCCAGGGGATTCTTCTGCATTGCGCCGTCGACCTCCTGCCATGACCAAGAGGGCTGTGGGCACACCTGCCATGACCCCAAATAAGACGCCGACTGCCATACTCAATGCATCAGAACTCAACGACTCCCCAACGCGCCAACCCGCTGTTCCCACAAAGATTAACAGAGCCAAGCCAATCCATCGTTTCATGCCGTCCCCCTCCATACGCCCGAATTACTTAGACCAAAAGTCGAATATGTGGTAAAGATTTCTGTTATGAAATTGCATCTACTTGTGCTTTTACTGTTGCCAAATCTTCCGGGCCAAACCATGCGGCTTGAAAACGCAGCGCATCGCCACGGGCAATGAGCAAGAAATCGCCCTTGCCCTCCAACTTCTCTGCGCCACTATCACGCATCCCCGTGGCATAGCGAGCTTCGTCACGGCTTGCCACCGCGCCCACCAAACGCACGGGGAAGTTGGCTTTCATGGAGCCACCAATCAGGGCTGCAGTGGGCTTTTGTGTGCAAGCCACCAGGTGGATCCCTGCTTCACGACCGCGCTGCGCCAGGCGCGTGATCAGCATCTCTACCTCTTTGCCACCTGTTTGCAGCAGATCGGCCAATTCATCAATGGCGACGATCAGCAAGGGCGACCGTTGATTAGCAAGATCGCGCCGTTCCATCTCTGCCACTACCTGTGTCAAGCGTGCGGCTCCCTCAGCAGGGGTTGCCACCACGCCACCCTGCACATGGGGCAACTGCGCCAGGGGGCCAAAGCCACGCCCTTTGGGGTCAATCAAAATCATTTGCAGCGTATTGGGTGGATTGAAGTAGGCAAGGGAAGCCAGGAGCGTGCGTGCCAGGGCTGTTTTGCCGCTGCCTGTGGTTCCGGCAATGAGGATATGCACAACATCGGGCGAAGGCAGGCGCAAGAGCAAGGGCGCGCCCGTTGTCTCAATGCCCAAGATGGCGGTGGCGGCAGGTGCTTCAATCTCTTGACAGAGGGGCAGCAGCCGGATCGGTGCTGTGTTGCGGCGGGGGACTTCCACATTGATCTTGCCATTGGCGCGGTAGACGCGTGCCTCGCGGCTATTGAGCGCCAGTGCGATCTCTTCCGACAAGCCAGTAATGCGGCTAACCTTGATGCCAACGGGTGTAATCACGTGGAACTGCACCAGGCGTGGGGTCACTGTCGCGCCTTCCACGCGCCCTTGCATCTTATGGCGCGTCAAGACATTCTCGATGCGGTTGCACATGTCGTCTAGGGATGCTCGTGAAAGTGCCATTTTTCTACAATTCCTTTTTGGGCTGGGCCTACCGATGCAGCCACCGGCCTTATGCACTCTATTCTATTAGAATATTTGTTCTATTGTCAAGACGCAAAATAGGCCACGTTCGATGTGGGCGATGTCAAAAGGCCAAAATGGTGTGGTATAGTGCCTTTTCAAAGCCAATTTCGCCAGTTGTTTCTTCGTATTTTTGCCACAATTCTTTGGGCTAACAGCAGCTGGCTCAAGGGCAAGCACTGCCTAATGGGGAGCATTGCTATGAGTATTCATGATCAAGTTTCAAGTCAAGTTGTGATTGTCACAGGGGCGAGCAGTGGCATTGGTCGCGGCATTGCCCTGCGCTTTGCCGAAGAAGGTGCGGCGGTTGTCGTCGCCGATGTAAACCGTGCCCAGGGTGAAGCAGTTGCCCAAGCCTGTGAAGAGGCGGGTGGGCGCGCGCTTTTTGTGCTGACCGATGTTTCCAAGGCGGCGGACTGTCGTGCGCTCATTGAGCAGTCTGTCGCTGCTTTTGGGCAGGTGGATACGTTGGTGAACAATGCGGGTGTGAACTTTGTCAAGCCGACATTGGAGATGGACGAAGCCGATTGGGATCGGGTGGTCGATGTTGACCTGAAGGGCACCTTTCTGTGTAGCCGCTATGCGTTGGAGGTGATGGTGCCGCGCAAGCAGGGCAACATCATCAACATTGCCAGTGTCCACACGTTGGCGACATTGCCCGAAGCTGCTCCCTACGCAGCATCTAAAGGCGGTGTGGAGATGATGACCAAGTCGCTTGCCATTGAGTTTGCCCCGCATGGGATTCGCGTCAATGCTGTCAGCCCTGGTCTAACTGACACGCAAATTTGGGCAGATCTGCAGGAGGCTGCTGCCGATGCCGAGGCTGCGCGCCAACATTGGTATGACAACATTCCCATGCGACGCGTGCAAAGCCCGCGCGAGGTGGCGAATGTGGTTTTGTTCTTGGCCTCGGATGCCGCCAGCTATATCACAGGAGCCAACATCTTTACCGATGGTGGCATGACCGCACAGTTAATCAATCAAGCTCGCTATGCCTCCAAGGCAGTCGAAGGCCAGATTCCTGGTCAAGGGAGATAGAAGATTCCTATGCCTAACTTTCCAATTGTCGATACCCATTTGCATCTATGGGATCCTAATTACCTGCGCTATGCGTGGCTGGATAACAACGCCCTCTTAAACAAGCCTTATCTGCTGGAAGAGTACAAGGCTGCCACGGGGCCGGTGGTGGTGGAGAAGATGGTCTTTCTGCAATGCGAATGTGAGCCAGCGCAGTTTATGCAGGAAGCGGCGTGGGTGACGTCGCTGGCAGCCACGGATGCGCGTATTCAGGGCATTGTGCCGTGGGCTCCGTTGGAGTTGGGTGATGGTGCGCGCCCAAACTTGGAGGCATTGGCACAAAATTCGCTGATCAAAGGGATTCGCCGCATTATCCAATTTGAGGCTGACCCAGATTTTTGTCTGCGTCCAGATTTTGTGGCCGGGGTGCAAGCTCTAGCTGACTACAACCTGAGCTTTGACATTTGCATCCATCATGGGCAGATGGCAAACACGAGCAAGCTGGTTGAGCAATGCCCGCAGGTGCAATTCATTCTGGATCACATCGGCAAACCTGACATCAAGCAACAACGTTTGGATCCGTGGCGCGATGAGTTGCGCCAGCTGGCAAGCTTGCCCAATGTCTGGTGCAAGATGTCAGGCTTGGTCACTGAGGCCGATCACGAGAAGTGGCAACCCGCTGATCTCCAACCTTACATTGATCATGTGTTGGCTTCATTTGGCTTTGATCGTGTGATCTATGGGGGCGATTGGCCTGTGGCGTTTCAGGCGACTACCTATCCCCGTTGGGTACAGACTTTAGAAGATGCGGTGGCAGGCTGTTCGGAGCAAGAGCTGCGCAAACTCTTTCGCGACAATGCCATTGCCTTTTACAAACTTCCTGCTGCATAAATTGCCACACAAGATAGGTTAGATAGATAAAACGAATATGGACTTACGATCAGGGCATCCGTACTGGTTGCTCAAGAACGGGCTGGTGAATGCATATCCTGCGCTCGACCATGATATGGATGCTGAAGTGGTGGTTCTGGGCGCGGGGATCACGGGTGCGCTCGTTACCTACTTGCTGGCAAAGCAAGGGGTGAATGTCGTGGTGCTGGATAAGCGCGAAACGGGTTGGGGGAGCACAAGTGCTAGCACAGGCCTTCTTCAATATGAGATCGACGTCAATCTTTATGAGTTGAAAGAATTGGTTGGTGAGGCCAATGCAGTACGCGCCTATCAGCTAGGTGTGGAGGCGATTGACCAAATTGAGCAGTTGGTGGAGGAAGTGGGCGCAAAATCGATCTTTAAGCGCCAACCGAGCCTTTATAGTGCGCGACGACATGCGGATGAGCGCGTACTCGAAAAGGAGTTTGCTGCACGGCGTGATGCAGGGCTAGGCGTGCGCTATCTACAGCATGAGCAATTGCTTGAGGAATATGGCGTTAACGCACGCGCTGCCATTGTCTCTACGGATGCCGCGCACATTGATCCGTATGCTATGGCTTATAAATTGTTCGCCGAGAGTGTAAAGCTCGGAGCGCGTCTTTATGACCGCACCGAAGTCACGAAGATCATGACAAAAGACAAGGGTGTGGTGCTCACCACCGACCGCGAAGTAGAGGTGCGCGCGCAGAAACTCGTATTTGCTACGGGCTATGAGACGCAGGCTTATCTCAAACAAAAGGTGGCGGAACTGCATTCGACCTTTGCTTTAGTGACAGAACCTGTTGCAAAGGATGCACCTCCGATCCACCATATGTTATGGGAGGCGGCGCGGCCCTACTTCTATTTGCGTACAGCGGATGAGGGGCGCTTGATCATGGGGGGCGAGGACGAGCCTTTTCGAAATCCCGAGAAGCGTGACCGGCTGATTGCGCGTAAATCAGCGAAATTGCTCAAAACCTTTGCCAGTTTTTATCCCGACCAACCTCTACCGGAGATTGCCTTCGCTTGGGCTGGCACCTTTGGCGAGACCAAGGATGGACTTGCCTATATCGGCGTCAGCCCCGAGGCACCCTATGCCTATTTCGCCCTGGGCTATGGGGGCAACGGCATAACCTACAGTATGATCGCCGCCCGCATTATTACTGACTTGCACATGGGCAAGGCCAATGCGGATGCGCAATTGTTCCGCTTCGAGCGCTGATCGATCTGCTGCACGGGTGTCTATCTAATGAAGTTCTGTACTACTGTCTAGTTTTCTCAGTTTGCGTCAAGCCATGCAGTGAGTGCCTCTTCTGCATCCACCAGGGCATCGGCGACTGTTTTGTAGGAGCGTTCACTCTCCCAAATCAGCCCGCCGATGTCCAACACGCGTACGGTGGAGTCAGAATACTCATCTTGGCCTAATTCAATCCAGAAGTCACCTCTCAAAATCGCAGCGGCAAGATTAGGATATTGCTGATCGAACATGGC
>JBBQIG010000269.1:0-6928 GCA_038324715.1 Anaerolineae bacterium
AGCGTGGCTTGCTCGCCGCCTGTAAACTCTTTCCACAGGATATGGTGCATGGGAATGAGTACTTTGGGACGGATCTGCCAAGCCAGTAAGGCGGCTTCATATGCGTTCATGTTGCCACCTGTGCCATTGATGACGGTCATCATGGCGTCAATCGGTCGATCTTTGTCATAGGCAAGCGCACGCAGCCGCAAGTCATATTCAGTGTCACCCGTGTGGTAGATGCGTAGCCCTTCCACTTCGATCAGTAAACCGATGGCGTCGGGTACTTCCCATCCAGGAATCCCTGCCAGATGGCGAGCCGCGACTGCGGTGATGTTTACGTCGCGGAAGGTGTGCGTTTGACGCTCGGTGATTGCGCTTATCCGATCACCAGGAACACGCCAGCCGAGCAAGCGCGACCGCGAACTGGGCGGACACAAAAATTGCGTAGGGCTGCGCTGCGCCAGCAAAGGCAAGCCTTCTGGATCAAGGTGGTCTTCATGCCAGTGGGTAGAGACGACCAGATCTGGCTCGGCTTCTTCCACAGGAATTGGCGGGGGCAGGGCGCGGTCGATGCCAAAGATTTGCGAGACACAATTGCTGAAATAGGGATCGATATAGATTTGCGTACCAGCAGGTGTTTTGATGACAAAGCCGGTTCCGCTCAACCACCATGCCATGACGCTACCCGGTTGGACATTCGTTTCGGCGATGGTTTTGGCTAAAGATGACATGCTTCCTCTGCTTCCTCTGCTTCCTCTTGCCTCTGGTTAATCCCCTGGTTAATGAGGTCTCCTCCTGGGAACGCCAGCATCCTTGCTGGCATTGCCGCCAGGGATGGCGGCGTTCCGGCCCGCAATGGGAGATAGATCCTTTAGCCTTTTGACATGTCAATGCGATGTTTGTCGTCGGAATATTCCATGTGTGCATCTGGACGATTTAGCACCTCTTCACGCAGGGCTGACCCCAACCCAGGCTTGCCAGAGAGGGTGATCATGCCGTCGCGAATCTGAAGCGGTTCTGTCATCACCTCGTTGTACCAACCATCATAGTAGGCGCGCACGGTCTCCACGATCATGGCGTTGGGAATGTGCAGCATCAAATGGGCTGCTGACCAGAGGGCTACAGGGCCGATGCAGTCATGGCTGGTGATGGGCAGCAGGTAGGTTTCTGCCATGTGGCAAATTTTCCGTGTTTCGCTGATGCCGCCACACCATGCCATGTCGGGCATGATGATGTCTGCGGCGTTCTTTTCAATGACTTCGCGGAAGCCAAACTTGGAGATCAGGCGTTCGCTGACACAAAGCGGGATGGTCGTGTCGTGTTTGAGGCGGCTATACGATTCAATATTATCAGGCGGCATGATTTCTTCAAGCCACATGATGTTATAGGGTTCCAACGCATGCGCGATCTTGACCGACTCGGTGAGATTCCAGCGCGCATGGCCTTCGATACAGATTTCAATTTGATCACCCACCGTGTTGCGAATGTCTTCGACGTAGGAGATGCCCTTCTTGAGGTCGTCGCGCTTGAGATGATAGCCGACAGGGCCTACCGCGCCAGCGCCCGCGCGTTGACCGACCGGCCCGCCCAGGGGCACACCGAATTGGTCAAAGGGCCAGATCTTCATGGCTTTGACACCCTGGCTGAGTAGTTCCGCCGCCAGATCGCCACTGTGTCCTTCTGACCAGCGTTTATAGTCCTGGTGCTTGCCGTGACCGACGCAGGTGTTATAGACCCAGATGGATTCGCGACAGCGTCCACCCAGTAGGTTATAGATGGGCTGGTTGGTGTATTGACCTAGCAAGTCCCACAAGGCCACATCCACGGCGCTGATGGCGCGCGTCTCGCTGCCGCCATAGCCAAAGAAGTTGACCGTGTAGAACATATTTTGCCAGTGGCTCTCGATGTCAAAGGCACTGCGCCCGATCAGCAGGTTGGCAAATACATCATGCACGATGGCGCTGATGGCGCGCGGCACATAGAAGGTTTCACCCAACCCAATCAGGCCATCATCGGTATGGATGCGAACCCAAGTGGTGTTGGGTTGATCGTCGAGCCAGATGGTCTCAATGCGTGTGATGATCATTGTCATAGCGATATCCCCTGTCCCCTATCTCCTGTGAGATGGTTTGTAGTTGGGTGGATGTGTGGGAAGAATTATCGATATAAACCTGTATAAACTGGCTAGCTGAAGGTGCGAACCTGGGTTAGCCCTTCACTGCACCTGCGGTCAAGCCCGAGACAATATAGCGTTGCATGGACAGGTAGAAGAGGACAGGTAGAATCGAAAAGACCAGCCCCGCGGCCATATACTGCTCCACAGGCGTAGAGGCAATGGCTTTTAATGTTGATAGACCCACGGACGCGGGCATGAAGCGGGCATTGCCCAACAGAATGCCCGCATAGAGGTACTCATTCCAGGCAAAGAAGAATGAGACCACGGCAACTGCCACCAAGCCAGGGGCCGAAAGTGGCAGCACAATGTGCCATACGGTGCTCAGTTCGGTGCAGCCATCGACCACAGCTGCATCCAAAACTTCGGAGGGAACCGTATCAAAGACGCCCTTCAGAATCCAGATGCAGATGGGCAGGATGAACGCGGCATCAATTAGGGCGAGGGTTGGCAGGCTGTTTAAGAGTCCCAATTTACGGTAGAGCACATAGAGCGGGATCAAGACCAGGATTTCGGGTAGCATCTGGGTGATCAGCAGGAAAAGGCCAAAGAGAGATCGTCCCTTCCAACGCAAGCTCGAAAGCGCATAGGCTCCCAACACCGACAGCGCCGTGCAGGCCAACATGGTCATTGTTGCAATCAGGAATGAGTTCCTCAGCCATAGCGCAATTGGGTGTTCTGTGAAGAGTTGCGTAAAGGGCGTGAAGATGATCTCCTGGGGAAAGAGGGGTGGCGGAAAGCGCAGGCTGTACTCGTTGGGCTGGAGGGTGCTGACGATCATCCAATAAAATGGGAAGAGTGTCACCAGCGAGGTGATCGCCACCGCGATATAGAGCGCAATTGTACTCACCAGCCGCTTCAGGTTGAATTTTCTGTGTGTTGTATGGGGACCTGCTGCCATTTCACTCATACGCGTGCATTTTCTTGTGCCCGACGGGCTTGCAAAATAATGAAGAAAAATGCAATCACCAACGAAACAACAAACCCTGCCACACCCAGTGCCGTGGCATAGGAATAATCGTAGAAGCGGAAGGCCGTGTTGTAGATGCGTAGCACAATCGTTTCGGTGGCTCCAGAAGGACCACCGCCGGTCATTAAATAGATGATCGTAAATTGTTTGAATGAAAAAATGGAGGCAAGCACCACCAGCAGCTCTAGCGTTGTGCTGATGCTTGGAATGGTGATCTTCCAGAACAATTGGAATGGGCTCGCGCCATCCACTCTGGCAGCCTCATAGAGTTCTTGGGGTACGGATTGCAGGGCAGAGAGGATGACCAAGCTATAGAAGGGAAACGCCTTCCAGGAGGCGATCAAGACCATCCAACCCATTGCCAACCAAGGAACCTGCAACCACTGCGGGTTTTCAGTGATGCCTGGAATCCAGCGTACAAGCAAATTGATGACGCCAAATTGCGGGCTGAGGATCCAGATGAAGATCATCACCACCGGCACTTCTGGGAAGGCCCAAGGCATCATCAGCATGGCGCGTGCCACTGGACGACCGCGGAAGGGGCGATTAAAGAGCAGCGCAGTGAGAAGTCCCACACTGAGTGCAACGATAATGACGAGGGCGGTAAAGAGCAGGGTGGTCTGCATTACCTTCCAAAACCCTGGATCATTGAACATGCGCGTGTAGTTCTCCAACCCAACCCAGACCGTTGGGCGATTGGATGCCAGTTCGATGCGTGTGAAGCTTCCAATGATTCCCTGGATGATTGGGTAGACAATCATCACGCCTTCAAAGAGGATGATGGGTAGCACCAAGGCATAGGGAAGCATATTGAGGCGGCGACGGGTCTGCGCGGGGGCCTTTGCCTGGTCTGTGTTGACCGATGTGCTGCTGACTGATGTGCTGCCGGCTGCTGTGTGGCTCATCGTGCCGGATAGCCTCCTAGGTTATAGGGTATAAGGTTGCGGAGTAAGATGCGGAATGAATGGGAATATAGTTGATGCTGCCCATCACCCGGCGGATGGGCAGCATCAACCGACTGAACTTCTATGAAATACGTTCGGCCAATGCCTCAGCTTCAGTCTGGGCAGTCGCCATTGCGTCTTCAATCGAAACGTTACCATTGAGCGCGTTGGAGAAATTGGTGATTACGATCTGGCCGAATTCCTGGAAGTTGTAGACAAAGTCACCGACGATGTCAAAGGGTGTTACATAGCTGACCCCATCGTAACCGGGCTTCAGCCAATGTAAATTGTCGAGATACTCTTGGCGTGCCGCCGAGGGTTGGGCAAAGATGACATCTTCACAGCCTTCGACCATGCGGCGGTAGTTGTCTGGCTGGTACATATAGGTGACAAACTCCATTGCCGCATCCTTCACCGCGGAGTCTTTGTTGATCATCATCGGGTGAATACGAGCAATCGACTTGTTGCTTGCCCACGGGATGGGCGCACTCCGCAGCAAAGGATAGAGTTCTGGGGCATCTGGCTTGAATTGACCGACAGCCGCAGAGACGAAAAGTCCCTGTGCGACATCGCCTGTCTTAAAGAGACGTTGTCCTGTGGGCGTATCAGCTCCTTGTGGCATGGAGGTATCGTACAACTGTTTGAACATATCAAGACCCTTGAGGATTGGCTCAGAGGTTAGCATGGGCGTCTTGCCCTCGGCCCATACGCCTTCATACGGCATACACCACTCTTCGAGCTGGAACCAGAAATCTGACGGTTCATTGAGCAGATGGGTTGCAAAGAAGCCATATTTCTGCGCGTCGCGGTCAGTCAGTTCTTGGCTCAAGGCAACCCACTCGTCCGGCGTTGTGGCAGGGGTGACGCCAGCTTCCTCGTACCGTGCGCTGTTATAGAGGATGCCAAAGGCGACTGTAACCATGTCGAGGCCGTAGAGGTTGCCATCCTTGCGCAGGGCATCATGGGCCGAGCTTAGGTCCGTGATGTTGTTGCGGGTGAGAACTTCGTCCAGCGGCTCCAGCAGATCAGCTTGGATCAGGCGGGGTGCCAATTCAGGCGTCGCCATCACAATATCGCCGTCAAGCTCTCCAGATTGCGCGCCGACAATCGTCTTGGTAGTGTAGTCGTTAAAGGGTGTGTTTTCTGCCACAACCTCAATATCAGGTTGTGACGCATTGAACTCCTCGATGAAGGCGAGCCAGGTCTTACCTCGATTTCCTTCTTCAAACCACCAGGACAGATAGCGAACGGTCTGCTTTGCACCTGTGTTTACGGCAGGGGCAGCGCTTTCTGTGCCGGGGGCTGCAGGTACTGCGGGCGCACAGGCGACTAGTGCCGTGGCGGCTGCACCAAATGCCGTTGCTTTTAGGAACTGGCGACGGCTAATCAACTGCTTCTTTGTGGACATGATGGTTCCTCTCTTTGGTTTTCGTGTTGTAGTTCACTTGTCGTGGCTAACAGGCTTTGGAATGACAGATCAGGGTGGGGAGAGTTTGAGATCGTACTCGCTAGTATTCGTATGATTTAGCCATAATCAATGAGTTACGGACTGTGCTTGGGAGCTTTGGAAAAACAGCAGCGGCTTGGCAATTCATCTTGCTTTGGCAGGTTCAAGATGAATGTTGCTACACAAGATTTCTCCTGTGCTTTATCTCTAGAAACTTGTATAGAACTTGTTTTGTGTAAGGGTGAATACTGTATACCACAATTTCTAGACTGTCAAAAGACGATTCTGTAAGCTTGTGCTTCTCGAGGGAGATAGAGGTAAGAAGTATACAAATGGATACATAACGGCAGCGATTGAGGCAAGTCGCTTGACAGGGGGTGCCCCGCAACATAGAATACCTAACGACAGTTTAGGGTATTAATTCCACAACAGCGCACAATACAACAACATAGAAAGCCGATCCTTGAGACATTTTCGCTGGTTAATTCTGGAGATCGGGCTAGCAACTTTGTTGCTGGCTACGCTCTACACTACATTCTGGACTTCTGCGGATGCCGCAAGCCTTGGGCAAGTTCAACCCCCTGCTGGTGAACCACTTAAGCTCCCTGTGCCTCCGACGAGTCCATTTGCGAAGCCAGTGGTTCCACCGTCAACCTCTGGTGGGCCTATAGAGACGGTGCTGATACCCACTGTAACCCCGACGCCCCAAAATAATGTCTCCGTGACTTCAAGCGCGAGTGCAACAGTGAGTAGTAGTTTATCGGTGACCCGCAGCGAGAGCCTATCGGGCACACCCGCCTATTATGTGGTGTTGCCGGGGGATACGCTCTTTGTGATTGCTAGTGACTTTGGCACCACTGTTGAGGCGGTTATGGCTGCCAACGACTTGAGTAATTCGGATTTTCTTTATGCCGGTCAAGTTTTGGTCATCCCTGGCGCTGATGGGTCGCTGCCTGACCCGGCGCTTTTGCCTGTGGCGATGTCGGATGGGGGGCTTACCGAGAGTGTGATTGTGCCACGCGGGACGATTACAGAGCGTATGACCACTTTGGCTCAACAGGCAAGTCCCACCTCTCCTTTTCATGGGACAACCTGGCTTACCTATTACGGTCGCCCTAATGTTCCTGTGATGGGCATTTTGGGCGAATTTCCAATTGAGGAACTGGTGCCGTTGTTGCGGGCGGAAGCTGAGGTCTATGACCGCGCCAATGGTGATGACTTAACAGTCATGCCTGCTTTCCATCTAGTCTATGGGATGGCGACCAAAGCCCCTGGCGCGGACAACAGCTATTTAGGATTTATGGCGCACTCTGAAGTCGTTGCCTATGTTGAAGCTGCTAAGGCTGAAGGTTGGAGCGTGATTCTGGATGTTCAGATAGGCGGGCTTTCGCCCACAGAGGCGATCACTCCTG
>JBBQIG010000270.1:0-6915 GCA_038324715.1 Anaerolineae bacterium
GGTGGGTTAACAATGGGTGCAGTCAAGGGCTAGACAGAGCGTCAGTCATACTTTTACCTGAATTCAACAACTAAAAAGCAACGGCTATCTGCAACCTACGTAGCCGTTGCTTTTTCCGTGCAGCAATGCACCTTCACAGCATGGAAGTTCCTCGCCAATTTGCCCAACCTGCATAGGAGGGGTACTATGCGAGTAGTG
This sequence comes from Anaerolineae bacterium, assembly GCA_038324715.1. Taxonomy (GTDB): domain Bacteria; phylum Chloroflexota; class Anaerolineae; order Caldilineales; family Caldilineaceae; genus QEUY01. The sequence continues at coordinate 199 of JBBQIG010000270.1, forward strand.
CGTTCTATTCATCTGTGAGACTTTACCTGTGGCTACTATCCAATTGAATGGGCAACAAATGAATCGGCAACAAACTTTGCAACAGCCGCCGCAATCAACTTTGCCCACCCCTTTTCGCGTCAAAGAGATCCAGTCCGAAAACTATCGCACCGTGACCATTGTTCTCGATGGTAAACTCGGGGGACAACCCGGTGGGCAAACAGAAGCTTACCCAGGGCAGTTCATCATGGCATGGCTACCTCGCTTTGACGAAAAGCCTTTTGCGCTGGTCAATGCCAACCCCATCACGCTCATGGTGACAGCCGTCGGCCCTTTCAGCCGCTTGGTGCATGAATTGCGACCGGGTGATAACCTTTGGCTACGCGGCCCCTTTGGACAAGGCTTTCACCGCCCTGCCAGCCAAACCCGACTGGCATTCGTGGGCGGTGGCTATGGGATAGCCCCACTACTCTGGCTCGCCCAGACAACCCTTGCCCAGGTAGAAACCATTACCGCCGTGGTGGGTGCACGCACCGCAATTGACTTGCTCTATGTGGATCGCTTTCACCAACTCGCTGCCCAGCACGCAAATCTAAAAGTCATCGCCACCACCGAAGATGGCAGCGCCGGCATCCAAGGACGTGTCACCGACGCGCTCATGCCCCTGGTGGAAGTGCAAGAACTTGACGGAATTTACGCCTGTGGGCCTCATGGTATGTTGGCTGCACTGCAAACTTTAGGTCAACAGCATGGCATTCCCTTGCAGCTAAGTTGGGAAGCCTATATGCGCTGTGGCATTGGCATTTGTGGTGCCTGTGAACACGAAGGCCAAGTTCTCTGTCTGGATGGTCCTGTTCTGACACACGCAGCATCATCACAACACAATTAGAACACGCAATCGGCAAGCCCCCCTTCCTTGGAGCTTCAAGCTCCGAGGAAGGTCAAATGGGCAATCGACCACGGACCCTCTTACAAGTGGATACCGCCAACACAAGTTAACCAGGCAAGAAAATGTCCAAGCTAAAGTGCGTTTCACTAGAAAACAAGAACTTTTTGTTCGACTTGGTTCTCCTGAATTACTGCTATTAAGATTACGGAGAGAGTCCATAAAATTCTGGGTTTCTACTGAACTTCACTATAAGTGGGAAGAATATCTAACGGAGAATTCAAACGACGCATGAGCACACAATTCGACGATACCGAAGTCCCTTTGGGAACTGCGTTAAGCCAAATCATCGCCAAGATTCAGGGCGAACATATTACCTTACGCGATCTAATGACCCTGATCGGCGAGCAAGGGCTGCTGCTCTTCTGCATCATCCTGACGCTTCCCTTCTTGCTGCCTGTCTCCATTCCTGGGGTCAGTACAGTCTTTGGGCTGGTAATCATCCTGATTGGCGTCAGCCTCGTACTCAACCGTCTTCCCTGGTTACCCGCTCGCCTCATGGATCGCCCCATCCGCAATGAGCACCTGATTCCAACACTCGAAAAAGGCGTGCAGTTCTTTCAAAAGGTAGAACGCTGGATGCGACCCCGTCTCATCCAATTCACAACCGGAGCCCTAGCCAATCGTTTAAATGGTTTGGCCTTGACCGCAGGCGGAGTCCTGTTGCTCTTTCCCCTCAGCTTTATTCCCTTCTCAAATACGCTACCCGCGGTGGCAGTTCTCTTCTTTGCATTGGGCATGTTGCAGCGCGATGGTTATTTCATTATCGCCGGCTACATCGCCTTGCTTGCCACCGTTATCTATTTCGCAGCATTAGCCATCCTCGTCATCTGGGGTGGTCAAAGCCTGTTCCAGATGAATTTCTAATTTCACGCTGGCGACTTACGCTATAAGTCATCAAGCCATGAGCCATCAAGTTGTAAAGAATCTGCTATGGGCAATGCTGAAGTGAATGAACCGAATTCGACGCTTCCTACGGGCAATGTTACGGGTGACGTTGCCGCGATTGTAGCGGCAGCGGGGCGCAGCACACGCATGGGCGAACCCAAGCAATTGCTCCCCTGGGGCCAACAGACTGTCTTGGGCGCGGTGGCAACGCACCTAGCCACAGCTGGTGCATCACCCGTTCTCTGTGTGGTAGGTCATCGCGCGGCAGAGATGCGCGCAGCGCTTGACGATGCTCCGGCACGCTTGGTGAACAATCCAGATTATCTGCAAGGGGAAATGCTCAGTTCCTATCAAGCTGGTCTGCGCCACTTGCTTGCCGAACAAACAGCCTATCTAGGTTTTCTCGTTGCGCTCGGCGACCAGCCCCACATTCCTGTCGAGGTGATCCGCCAGGTCATTGCCCAAGCACGCCTCACCCCACACATAATCGTCATACCCAGCTACAACATGCGTCGCGGACATCCCTTCTTCATCCCCGCAAAGCTTTGGCCCGAGTTACTTGCCCTGTCTCAAAACGAATCCTTACGCACCCTCGTCCAACGTCACCAAACCGCTATCACCTATGTTGATGTCGCAACCGATGCCATCTTGGTTGACATTGATACGCCAGCCGACTACAAAACCCTTTCAGCAACAAACTCTGCCCCCAATATAGAAGCCCCATAAGTACCCTTGTCGGGCTACCACAGTCGGGCTACACAGTATGAGCTACACAGTATGAGCTTACAGCTTGCGTGTACGCATGTGATAGAATGAAGACAAGCCATTTACTTGCTTCAGGTGTACACTACATGAGTGAGCAAGTAAATAGGAACTTAGGGGTCATATCTTTTCTGAAAGTCTTTGCAACAGCAAGGCGCTTTCGGATTGCCTTGCATAGAGTAGAAATGAGTGGGAGCAAAGTTCATGTCCGCAGTACTTTATCAGCAACTCAATAAACTTGTAGATCAAGGGCTAACCGTGGCGGTCGCCACCATCACCGATGTCAAAGGTTCAGTTCCACGCGAAGTAGGGGCAAAAATGATCATTCACCCCCTGGGTCAGCATGTGGGAACCATTGGCGGCGGCTGTGGCGAAGCAGATGTCATTCGCATTGGTCTTGATGTCATTCAAGATGGCGAACCACGCAATGTCTTTGTAGACTTAACCGAAGAAATTTCCATGCAAAGTTTAGGCGTTTGTGGCGGCGTTATGAATGTCTTTGTTGAAGCTTGGCGCAAAGAGGAAGCATGAACCAAGAGCTTCTTCAAGCACTTCTGGCCTCGCTAGAGGCGCGCGAAGCTGTGGCACTGATTAGCGTTACCCATGCCACGGGCGTCTATGATGGCGCAGTTGGTCAGCACTCCCTGTTTTGGCTTGCAATTGACCGCAAACCGTTGGGTGATCTGGGTGTAGGTGACTTGCGTGGCGAAATCTATGAGGATGCACGCGAGGCACTCATTGACCGCGAGCATGGTCACCTCACCTACACGCGCCCCGATGGCGAAGTCAAGGTTTTTGTCGAGGTGCAAGTCCAGCCTTCCCATCTGATCATTGTAGGCGCAGGCCATATTGCCGTCCCTCTTGCCTCCATCGCCGCCACCTGTGACTTTGCCGTAACCGTGCTAGATGACCGCCCGCAATACGCCCATCCAGCCCGCTTTCCAACCGCCAAGCAGGTCATTGCAGGCCCATTTCGTGCCGAGCTTGCTGCCCTGCGTGAAACAATGGGCTTTGATAAACACACCTATATTGTCCTTGTAACCCGCGGTCACCAACACGATGTCGATTGCTTAGTCGAAGTATTGGATGATCCACTTGCATACATCGGCATGATCGGCAGCCAGCGCCGCATTCGCGCTGTTTTTGAGTTGTTAGAGCAAGAGCAGGGGATTCCTCCTGAAAAGTTTGACCGCATTTTTGCGCCGGTCGGGCTAGACATTGGGGCGCGCACGCCCGCCGAAATCGGCGTCTGCATCATGGCAGAGATCATTAACCACATGCGCCACGGTCCTGCCACACCCATGAGCGAACAAATTCGCCAAGAACGCCTAGCACGACGTGAACGCGCGGGCGTTCGTTCCTAGCAATTACAGGGCAGCGTGCCTTTGTGGCAGGTATGCTATACTTCCCTCCAACCCTACACACCCACTATACCTTTAACCTATACACACTAACTTAACAGAGCAGACAGTTGAGGCAAGCCAATGGCTCCAGAATTAATTTCTCCCCAAGTTGCAACCTATCTGGAAGAGTTAGTACCGCCACGCGCCGCCGAACTGGCAGCAATGGAAGCCTATGCCAGTGAGCACAACTTCCCCATTGTCGGTCCCATAGCCGGTCAGCTTTGCTATCAACTGGCGCGGCTCATTGGCGCGCAGCGCGTCTTTGAGCTAGGTTCTGGCTATGGATACTCCACTGCCTGGTTTGCGCGTGCGGTGCAGGAAAATGGCGGCGGTGTCGTCAATCATGTCGTCTGGGATGAAAAGCTTTCGCAGATGGCGCGCAAACATCTCTCCGCACTCGGTTACAGCGACATCGTTCGCTATCATGTGGGCGAGGCTGTAGAAGCACTCCGCAACACCGACAACACCTTCGATATTATCTTTAATGACATCGACAAAGAAGGCTATCCCGCCTCTGTACCCGTCATCGTCGAAAAACTGCGCCCTGGTGGTCTGCTCATCATCGACAACATGCTCTGGAGTGGAAAGATCTTCGACGAGCAAGATACCTCTGGAGCAACCCAAGGTGTTCGTGAAGTAACCAAGTTGCTCACAGACAGCAACCAGTGGATTACAACGCTAGCCCCCATTCGCGATGGCCTCATCGTGGCAATGAAGAAATAAACAGAGGGGTTGGGTAGTCAAGGAATATTCTTTGACTACCCAATCCTTAACTAATCAGCAGCACTCCAACAGGAAAAACATTATGTCAACCACCCCTTTACGTGTTGGCATCATCGGCTGCGGTAATATTGCAGGCCCTTATGCTCGCACCCTAACTCCCTATCCTCAAATCGAATTAGTGGGCGCAACAGACATTGATCTATCTCGAGCGCAGGCGTTGGTCGATCAGTATGGCGGACGTGTCTATACAAATATGGAGGAGATGCTTGCCGACCCAACCATTGACCTCATCATCAATCTCACAATTCACCACGCCCACCCGGCGGTCATCACTCAATGCCTCAATGCGGGCAAGCATGTTCACAGCGAAAAGCCACTGGCACTTACCTATGCAGAAGCCAAGGCGCTCGTAGAACTAGCGGAGCAAAAAGGTCTGCGCCTCAGTTGCTCGCCCATTACCTTTCTGGGTGAGGCACAGCAGACCGCTTGGAAGGCCATTCGCGAGGGCAAGTTGGGCCAAGTACGCGTCGTCTATTGTGAAGTAAACTGGGGGCGCATCGAATCCTGGCATCCTAACCCCGGCCCCTTCTATGAAGTGGGTGCGCTCTTTGATGTGGGCGTTTATCCGCTCACACTCGTCACAACCTACCTTGGTCCAGCCAAGCGCGTCACAGCCTATGGCACGGTTCTGCACCCTGATCGCGTGACCAAAGACAATACCCCATTTCACATTGAGACGCCCGACTGGGTCACAGCCGTAGTCGAGCTAGCCAACGGCACCGTGGTGCGCTTGACCACCAACTTCTATGTTGGGCATCACAGCAAGCAAAAGGGGCTAGAATTTCATGGCGACCTTGGGTCGCTCTACCTTGGAAGTTTCCAAGACTTCCAAACGCCCGTGGAGTTTGCGGAATACAGCCAAACTTATCAGCCACTGCCCTATGTCAAAGAACCCTTCCCCGGAACCGAATGGGGACGCGCCGTGGTGGAGATGGCAGATGCCATTGACGAGGCACGTCCTCAGCGCGCCACAGGTGCACAAGCCGCCCATGTAGTCGAAATTCTCTGCGCCATCCAACAATCCTATAGGGAGCAGCACCCAGTAGAAGTCACGAGTACATTCGTGCCACCGGCACCGATGAGTTGGGGTCTATAAGCAGCCCAACTCATCGGCACCCGAATTTGACGCTAAGAATTTGACGCTAAAAAGTAGCGTGAGATATAACGAACTGGCGCTCAATTCAGTTTTCCACTAGACTCCATTCAACAGAACCTTTCAACCGCGCACTTGCACCCAAATAGGAGCAAAGAAAATGGCGATTCCTGTCGGCCTTAATATCTATTCCGGCCTTGTTGCCGATACCATGCCCTACTTGGATGCTACCGTCGCGCCCTTTGAGTCGATCTGGTTTCCCGACCATGTTCAGTATGCCGATCGCAACGTGGCAGAGGGATGGAGTCTCTTTGTCTATGCCCTCTCTCGCTATGAGGATAAAATCTGCGGGCATCAAGTGCTCTGCAACAGCTTTCGTAATCCAGCCCACCTTGCCAAGATGGCAGCAACCTGCCAAACCTTGTCGGGTGGGCGTGTTGTCCTCGGCATTGGCGCTGGCTGGAATGAAGAAGAATATGTAGGCTACGGCTGGCCTTTTCCTTCTGCGCGCGTGCGCATCGAACAGCTTGCGGAGGCGATCCAAATTTGCCGCGCCATGTGGAGTAACACTCCAGTCACCTTCAATGGCAAACATTATCAGCTTGAAAACGCCTATTGCGAACCCAAGCCGGAGCCAATGATCCCTGTTATGGTTGGTGGTTCAGGTGAGAAATATCTTTTGCGCGTGGTGGCAGAACAGGCTGATTGGTGGAATTACATCTACCAGACCCCGGAAGCCTATGCCCAAAAGCAAGAGGTGCTCAAGCGCCATTGCAGCGAGGTACAGCGCGACTATGATGAAATTGTCCAGGTTGTCGCCCCCCAGATCTTAATCGCAGAGACCGAGGATGAAGTTCGCCGAT
>JBBQIG010000271.1:0-6906 GCA_038324715.1 Anaerolineae bacterium
GGCCGCATGCAGTGCCTTTTGTAACTCCTCATCACTGTTGGGCAATCCTAGAAGCAAGTTCTCGCGTAGCGTCATGCTAAAGAGCCGAGGAATCTGCGCCGTGTAGGCACAGCGCGGTGGGCTTAGAAAGGTCGCCGGGTCAAGCACTTCAACCCCATTCCACAAAATCTCGCCGCTATCCTTGGGCAAGAGACCTAGAACTGAACGCAAGAGTGTGGTTTTGCCCGCGCCCACACGTCCTGTAATCACAGTGAACGAGCCGCGCCGCAGAGTAAAGGAGATATTTTCAATGCCACGTGTGGAACCTGGATGAAGGTAGGAAAGTTCTTTCATTTCCAGACAATCCAGACGACTCTCAGGCTCCCTCACTGGGTACTGTACATCGGGCAATGGCCCATCCATATAGACAGGCGCGGGCTTCACCAGCGACATGGGGGGTGCGCCAGAGAGCAAGCGCGTAATGCGCCCCACAGCGACCCCTGCTTGTTTATAGCGCGCCCACATAAAGCCTATCATGCCCACGAACTCGGTGATGAAGCCCAAGTAGCTCACAAACAGCGCCAGATCCCCCACGGTAAAGCTGCCGCGCTGGATGCTTTGTGCCGCCAATATCCAGATAAAGCCCGTACCCAGATTTCCAGAGTTGCGAAAGATGGAGCCGAGGATTTCATTGAAGAGACGGTCAACCAAGGCACTCTGCCGCCGCTTTTCATTCAGGATATCAAAGCGCTGGATAATGCGCGGTTCGGCGTTGGCAACCTTAATCGCTTGCACCGAGCCAAAGGACTCAGCGATAAAGCCCACTACCCTGGCGCTCGCCTCACGCGTGGCGCGTCGATAGCGTTCCACGCGTGAAGTCGCGGCATTGGCAACGACGATAATGGGCAACATCGGCGCAAAGGCCAACACGGTAATCCACGGGCTAATGCTCACCATAATCGCTGCCGCCACCACAGCCAGCAACAAGGAACCGAAGAGATCGTTCATCCAGAGCGCAAAGAGGGGCAATTCATTGACATCGCCGTTAAAGCGAGCGGTGGCTGCACCCGGCGATTCTGGCAAAGCGCGTGCCCCTGGTTGCTGAAAGATCCGCCCCAGCATATTGCTGTGTAGCAACGCCTGGTTATGATACTCAAAAGGTGTATTCGTGCGCGTGAGCGCCAGCACACCCATCACGCGCACAATGCCACTGGCAAGCAGGATCGCCAGTAGCGTGATCATGTCGAAACGGGCTGGGGCATCGGGGGAGATCAGGTTGAAGAATTCACGCGTAATCAATCCCGGCACCAGCCAACCCAGGATCATCACGTTAAAGGCAAGGTTGTTGAAGAGATAGTAGCGCCAACGAAAACGGACAAGTTCCCAAATAAACTTCCAGGTGGGCACACCGACCTCTGGGATCGGTTCCTCGTTATGCGTCTCCAGTGTGTCAGTTGTCATGGTTACGCCTCGCTTTCACTTGATTGATACAAGTCTTTGCAGGTTAAGCCAATACATCTTGCAGCCCCGTGCGCAAGAGCGATGAAAAGCGGGAGGTTGGGTCAGCGATCAGGTGGGTGCGCTGTCCAAACTCTAACAACTTGCCACTTTCCATGATCATAATGGCGTCGGCTCGTTCGACAGTGCCCAGGCGGTGGGCAATGATAATGCCCGTGCGGTCGCGCAGCAGGCGATCCACCGCGCGCTCAATCAATTGTTCCGTGGCAGGGTCAAGCCGCGAGGAGGCTTCGTCAAGCACTACTAAGCCTGGGTCTTTGAGAAAGATGCGCGTAAAGGCCAGCAATTGCGCCTCGCCCGCCGATAGGCTCGTCCCTTCTGAAGTCAGTTCTGTATCTAATCCTTGCGGCAAGCGTTCAAACCAGTCGGCGAGTTCCAACTCATTGAGCACTTGCAGAATGCGCTCGTCGGAGATGGTTGGGTCAAAGAGGGTGAGGTTGTCACGCACAGAGGCGCGGAACAGTTGCACATCTTGCGTGACCAGCCCAATGCCGTGGCGCAACGCCTCCACATTTAGATCAGTGAGTGCCACTGGCTCCCCCTCAGCTTGGGCGCTCACATAGATTGCACCTGCACCGGGGTCATAGAGGCGAAAGAGCAAGCGCGTTAAGGTGGTTTTGCCACTCCCCGTGCGTCCCAACAGCCCTAGCACTTTGCCTGGTTCTAGTTGAAAGGAGACCTCTTGTAAGACGGGCTCATCGGCGCGATAGCCAAAGGAGACATTGCGAAATTCAACACTCAACGGGCCAGAAGCGAGGGTTGCTTGACCTGTGTCGCTGATTTTGGTCTTGATCTTCAGGAGACTATTGGCGCGCTCGATTCCCGCAGCAGCTTTCTGCAAGTTCTGAATTTCGCGCGAGATCTGATCCATGGGTCGGAAGATCACTTCGGTGTAATTGACCACCAGAAAGACAGCGCCCACAGTAAGGATGTTTTGCGTGTAGAAGTAGTAGCCCAAGACCAGGGCAAGCGCCAACCCTAGCGTGTAGAAGAGCATCCAGACCATGACGACCAAGATGCTCATGGTGCGACCATGTAGTTCTTTTTGAAAGCGTATTTGGCTAAATTTGAAGAGGTTGCGCATGACATAGCCAGCCGCACCGCTGGATCGAGTATCTTCGGTGCCTGCCAGATGTTCTTCAAGGAAGCCAAAGAGATCGGCGCTGGCTTGGCGTGACTCCATCCAGTAGGGAACCGCCAGACGGCGCATGTAGATCAGAGCGGTTGAGGCGACGACTACATAGGCAAAAATTGCCAGACTGATGCGCCAGTCTTCAAAGGCCAAAGTAATGAGTACCGCCACAATCAGCAGGAAGTTGCCCAAGATGCGAATGACAAACTGTGAGAAAAAGATGGCGATGTCCGCCACATCACTGTCGATGCGCTCAATCATCGCCCCGGGAGTCTGCTCGTTGTGAAAGGTCATGTCCAAGTTCAAACAATGGCGCGCCAAATCGGCACGCAGTTGGTTGGTTGTGCGCCAGCCCACATCCTCGCCAACATAGGTGGCTGCTACATTGACAACCTGCATTACAAGGGCAATGACCAGAAAGAGCACACCCGCCCAGATCAGTGATCGTAAGCCTTCACCTGGCTGCGTGTTGAGTGCAGTGTCGATGAAGAAGCGCATGATTTGCGGATTCGCCAGTTGCAGGCCAATGCCGCTAAAGATGAGCAGGGTCAGAAGGGCAACCTTGGCACGTAACGGACGCAAATAGTGAGCCAAGAGTTGCCCGTACTGCGCAACAGGAGATTCCATCGGTTCCTCCATGTAGGTAGGGCACGTAGGTAGGGGTCGACAGTAAGGATCAATGGCTTGGAACGACAAAAAGACCACGGGCACGTTCACCCGTGGCAAGCAAAATCCAATGTGTGTGGGTTAGGCGTTGGGTGGGTTTAGCGTCAACTCAATGACGATAAAAGATAGATAGGAGAAAGGGTGGGATTGATGCATGATATGCCTCGTTTCTGCACTCTTGGGAAGAGTGCAAAGATACCATAGTCTGAGAGGCAAAGTCAATACCCAATTTTAGATTTTTGGGAAGCCAGTGATTAAGAGGGGGTTGTAAAGCGAGAGGGGGGTGATAGGTGTTTGGTTGGAGTGCTTTATTTGCTCATTAGGCACTCTCTTTGCGCAGGGGAAGAGCAAAGAGAGTGCCTTTTCTATACTGTTATCACTATCATCTATAGCATTACCTATAGACCCGCATCACTTTCTAAATCTTACTGTTGTCGCTCGAGGAACGGGAAGAACATCTCCTGATCATCCGAGGGATTCGAGCTCTCTGCCTGGATCAGTAATGTTGCCGTGGTTGGGCTGACCAACTCTGCACCCCCAGTGGGGTTGGACAAAATCAGATTTAGCGAGCGGTCAGTGGTCGCCGCTGGATTATCAAGTAGCGTTACGCTGAATGTCTGCGTAGCCACGCCCTCATTAAAAGTCAGTGTACCAGTGGCTTGCACATAATCGACGCCACTGATAGCCGTATCATTCGCGGTGGCATAACCGACAGTCACTGTTCCGGTAGTACCCCCCACACGGGTTACGGTAATGGTCATTGAAGTTACACCCGGCGCGGCTGTGTAGGTGGATGGGTCAAAATGAAGCCCGCCTGCTGGACTTGTAACGACGCTCGCCCCGGGGCCACATGCGAAGCCAGAGCAAAGGGTTTTGCCATCGCTCACTGTGCCAGCGACCGGCTGGGCAAAGGCACTGCGTAGCGTGTAGTTGGCATCACTCATCCTGCCGCCACCCGCAATGACGCTTCGCTCCATTGTCTCGCCAGCAGCGACGGCGATGCCTGCCAGTGCAATCATCAACAACAGCCCACCCAGCAGTATGAGCCAAGGTTTTTGTTTAGCCATAGAAGCCTCTTTCCTTGCATATCGCTAGAGTGGTGACTAGTCGCAGGCCGTTAAGCCTGCGGCGTCCGTTGCGGGAGCGTGATTGCCTTTATAGGAGTGGACACAGACCAGGTTAACGGCGGCGGCTCCCGTGATTTTGTTCAAGTTGTAATTCACCTGTGAGCCAGCCACTACAATTGCGCTGCCGCCGTTAATCTCGAAGAGGAAGGCACCAATGGTGCCACTAACGCTCAGAATGGAGCGATGGACGCGTGTTTGACCATTCACCGTTGCGGCAATGGCTCGGTGACCACCACAGATGTAGCTATCCCTGACTGTCGGTGCGGACTCGTTGAGGAAGAGACCATAGCCACTCCCACTGTTATCTGCACAGAATTCGTCATTCGTGTCGCCGCCCAAGAGCACACTCTGTTCAATCAGCGCCTGAGGAAAGCCACCGCCGTTGGCATTCGTACTGCCTGCTGCTGCATTGACCAAGGTGGCACCTCGCGCAGCTAGCCAGCTACGTTGGATGGTGGGTTCGGCATCTGCCAAATAGACGGCAAAATGTCCTGTCCCTCCCGTACCATTGACGAGCACCTTTACATTATCCAGAACGGCTGCACGCGTTACATCATCGAACATGACAATACCAATGGCATAGATACTGGTGGTTCCGGCATTGCGAATGGTTAGGTTGCTAATGCGTCCCTGGTTCTGTAATTGTGCCGTGGCGGAGTCACTATTTTGTACGGTACTGCTGCGCTCGGAGATAACTTGGGTAGTCTCGCGGCCAGATCCTTCCAGATGCACATAGGGCTTGACATTAACCAAATCAGTTTCAACGAAGATGCCCGGTGCAACCCAAACTAAATAGGGTTTAGAAGATGACGCATCGCTGATGCTGTCCAAGGCTGCTGCCACCGATGTATAGTCGCCGCCACTCTTGGCAACAGTGACTACTTGTGCATAGCCCTCACTGCTGGGCGCGCTCATCGCGTAAGTCGCAGTTGTGGCATAGGTGCTGCTCAGAGCCTGGGTAGCGCTTAGCGTATAGGTCGAACTAATCGCAGTTGTGGCACTGCCCGCCACATCAGCCTGTAGCGCATAGGGGACGGAAGCAATGCGCTGACGGGGCAGGGGTGGATCACTAGCAACTTGTACTTGTAGATAGCGAGTTGCGCCATCGAAGACGCTGCTGGTCAGCGGGGTCGGTACAGTACCCGCACCCAGTTGTACACTAAAGAAGCCTTCGTTCATACTTACACCAGTATGGGTTTCCTCCCACACCTTATTGCCACCTGTTGAGGCATCGTAGATTGCAAAGGTGAGATCGACGCTGCTGTTGAGCGGCTCGCCACTGCTATCTTCTAGATAGCCCTGATAGCTCATCAACTCTGGCACATCACCATTTGCGGTGATGGCTGCCCACAGCCGGTCGCCGCCAGCCACAAATGCAAAGGCAACCAGCGCCAATAGTAGGGCGCTAACCATAGAAAATGAGTAAAGACGGGCCTTAGACTTGAACATGGGTGCTCCTTCCTGGTTCGAATGTTTTTTTGTACTGATTGAGGAAAAACTGACAATCATGGATATCTATGGGAGAACCATGACTTGTGCAAACAAGGTAATGCGTGCCGCCATTCATCCAGCTTTGGCAGATGAGACTGGTTGATGCTTTTATCGTGACGCGCAGCAACACTGGTACAGGTCGTAACCGAAACATAGGGGAGAATGCGCAACCGCAACAGGGTTATGATGCAGGTACCGCATACTTAAATGGCCTCATAGCGAACACTCTTCGGCGGAGATCGCCAATCTATGATGCATGGCAGATGCCGCACCGGGCATATTGTTCGATGAACCAAATCATTGGTTCAAGATGGCAATATCTGTAGTGGGGTGGGGATGCGCTGGACAATGAAACGCCTCAAAAATAGATTCTTGGCGTTCTTAGTCTTCTCATACAAACCTAAAAATCAATAAGTCGCTACATTAGACTTCACTATAGTGTACTCTGTGACTCATGTCCAGGGGATAAGAATAGGATTGCCGTAAGCTTACGGAAAAGTAAGGTTTTTGCAAACCAGATGGTAAAATCACTTATTGGTACAGGGCAACTTGACGAGATCTAATCAAGTTGGCCTGTGCTGCTTCTCAATGCACTCCTTAGGGCAACTTCATCTATGGCAATTTCATTGCCCCTAAATAGGCCAGAACTGCTGCGCCAGTCTTAATGCCTTTAACAAAGCGTTCCACTTCCATGTTCTCGTTAGGCGCGTGATTGGCTTCGTCGTGATTGGCATAGGGCGTGATGAAGGAGTGAACGCCGAGAATCTTTGTCCATACATAATCAGGCAGGCTGCCGCCCATCGCGGGGACAAGCAACGGCTCCTCACCCTGGGCAGCGACAAAGGCTTGGCGCAGTGGCACGGTGAAGGGTGATTCCAATGGCGTCTTTGAAGGATCCATGCCCCCATGTCGAATAAACCCTACCTCTGGCGCATGGCATTTGACATGTGCTTCTACTTTGTCCAGAATTTCGTCCACACTCTGTGCCTCCAC
>JBBQIG010000272.1:0-6886 GCA_038324715.1 Anaerolineae bacterium
AGTAAGTGCGCCATCGGGGGATCGATCCCCAGCCTCTGATCTTTTTGATTCTCTTTGAGCAATTTTCTGTAAGCAATGGTCTATCTCTTTCTCGACTGTGATGAATATCTGGCGGGCGAACGCATCCGTCAGATCAAGGCCGCGGTTGGCGATGCCGAATTGGCTGACTTGAATATTACGGAGTGGGAGGGGAGCCAAACCCACGCTGGCGACATTTTGGGGCAGGCTTCGATGATGCCCTTTCTCGCTGCGCGCCGTTTGGTTTTGGTACGCAATTTCTTGAGCAATTTGGAAAAGCGTATGAGTGCCAGCAAAAGTACGGAGAGTGCTGCTCACAACGAGGCGGCGCAGCTTTTGATTGGGCTGGGCGACGTGAATGAGAGCTGCGATCTGCTGCTGGTGGAGAATGGGTTGGATAAACGGCGGCTGATCTGGAAGGGATTTTCGCAAAAGCATGGCAATAGCGAACGGGCAGTTCCTGGTTTGCAAGCACTGGTTGCTGGCAAACAGGTGGTGCAAGAGGTGTTGGTTACGCCCGACGCCAAGGCGTTGCCGAATTGGATTCAGCAGCGTGCACGCACCAACAGGATTGCCATTGATGGGCGCGCCGTGCAGTTGTTGGCGACCTATGTGGGAGCCAATTTACGCCAGCTTGATAATGAGCTAGACAAGCTCTCTCTCTATGCAGGAAAACGGCCTGTTACGGGCGAGGATGTCGATTTGCTGGTGAGTGATGCCAGCGAGGCGATGATCTGGAATTTAACTGATGCCCTGAGCCAACGCAACCCGGGCAAAGCCATGCACTCCTTGCAGGCGTTGCGGCGCGGGGATGCTCATCCCATTTATCTGTTGACCATGATTGCACGCCAATATCGGGTCATCCTTAAAGTCAAGGATGCCATGGGGGGGCGTGGTGGTGGCAATGAATATGATATTGCCAAGATGGTGGGGGAGAAGCCCTATCCGGTCAAGAAGGCGATGCAGCAAGCCACCGGCTATACCTTTACCGAGTTGATTGATCTGCTAGACCGGTTGGTGGTGGCTGATAATGCCATGAAGACAGGCGCAGATCCAGAGACGGAGATTGATTTGTTGATTGCCGAATTAACGCAAAAAGCGTCTGATAGATTGCCTCGTTAGCCATGCTTCTTTCTCATTTGAGCCTGACTCACTTTCGCAATTATTGCCATTTAGAGCTGGACTTTACGCAGCGTTTGACGCTGCTGCAGGGGCGCAATGCCCAGGGCAAAACAAGCCTGCTCGAAGCAATTTACTTTTTGGCGACGAGCAAACCTGTCCATGCTGCCACGGAGCGCGAGGTGGTGGATTGGGAAGCACAGAATGAGCCGATCCCCTACAGTCGTGTGGGTGCCACTATCCTAGATACCAGTGAGGAGGGGTATGGCAGCCAGAGCAATCCTCGTCTGACTGAGTTGGAAATTTTACTGACGCCACGCGGGGATGGGCTGAATTTCAGCAAGCAGGTGCGTATCAATGGCGTGAATAAGCGCAGCCTTGAATTGATTGGGATGCTGCGGGCGGTTCTCTTTTTGCCAGAAGATATTAAGCTGGTCGATGGCTCACCGGGGGAGCGACGGCGCTATATGGATATTGCGCTGTGCCAGATTGACCCGGTCTATACACGCACATTATCGGCCTATCAGAAAGTATTGGTGCAGCGCAATAGCTTGCTCAAGCAACTGCGCGAGCAGGGGGCGCGCTCTGGTGGCCCTTCTGTTGATGCACAACTTAGCTTTTGGGATGAGCATTTGATTAAGACGGGGAGTTTAGTAATTGCGCGGCGACATAATTTTGTTGCTCAACTCCAGCCTTTGGCACAGAGCCGCCATGCCGAATTATCCAACGGGCGCGAAACGTTGACAATTGAGCTTTTGCCTAGTTTGAACTATGGTCCGTGGCCCGATGCAGAGTTTGAACTTTGGCAAGGGGGCTATTTGTTGGAGGATCACACTTGGCCCTGGACGGACGAGGCAGTGACGCCTGAGGGGATTGCGGTGAAGTTACGCGAAAAGCTGATGTCGGACCGCGGTCGTGAGTTGGCGGCAGGGATGACACTCTATGGTCCTCATCGCGATGACCTGCGCTTTCTGGCAAATCGCCGCGATTTGCGTGTCTATGGCAGCCGTGGTCAGCAACGCAGCGCTGCACTCTCGCTGAAACTTGCGGAGGTGCAGGTGATGACGGATAGCACAGGCACGGCTCCGCTGTTGCTTTTGGATGATGTGATGAGTGAGCTAGATGCCCAGCGGCGCAGTATGTTGTTGGACGTGTTGGCAAATGTGGAGCAGGCGGTGATTACCACCACCGACTGGGAGGATTTCTCGCCTGAGTTTCGCGCCCAAGCACAATGTATGCACGTTTATGAGGGGACGTTGACGCTTACGGATGGGGCCGCGGTGGAGTAGTAAGTAGCGCGTAGATTGGTAGCTATGAAATCTTCCTCAAAGCTCCGAGCTTCGAGGAAGATGGTCGACATGAAGTCAATTGTTTCCCGAAATTTACCCAAAATAGATCTTTGCAATCTCCTTTGCCAGAGCGGCGGGGATGTTGGCAGACCAGTCGAGGGAACTGTTGGTGAAGACGACTACGGTAATTTCGTCATCCACAAAACGACCAATGTAGGAAGCAAAGCCAGGGAGTAGCCCGCCGTGATTGATGAGGCGGTGCCCCTCAAATTCTGTGACCACCCATCCCAGCCCGCGATCACTCACTGTCCCATCATTAAATTGAATCGGTTGCCACATCTCTTGCCACTTCGATTTGGGGAGCAACTGGTCGCTGTAGAGTGCGGCATCCCACTTGGCGAAATCTGTCACGGTGGAAACCAGCCCCCCATTGGCAAAGTGGTGACGCAGGCCAATGTAGAGCGGTTTGCACCAACTGCGTTGGGCATTAGGTTTAGTTTCAGGTTCACCGGCAGACTTGGCAGTGGCATAGCCACCGGCGCGGTTGGGCAAGACAGCTTGTGGATCGTTGATGCGCGTTGCATTCATGCCCAACGGTCTGAAGATGCGCTCGACGAGCACCTCGTTGATCGTTTTGCCTGTGATCTGCTCAATGATCAGCCCCAACAGGAAGTAGCCACTGTTGCTATAACTGCTCTTTTCGCCTGTGACAAAATCTAATTCACGCCCCGCGATAATGGCGTACATTTCGGGGTATGCGTAGTCTAGGTGCATGGCACTAGGCGTTTCCCAATAATCCGCTAGTCCGTCGCGCACGATGCCGCTGGTATGGGTGAGTAGGTGGTGGATGGTGATGGGTTGCCAGATGGCGGGTGCATCATCAAAATAGGTGGAGATGGGGTCATCCAGCGTCAACTTACCCTCTTGGGCCAAAAGCATGATGGCGGTGGCGACAAATTGCTTGCTGACAGAGGCAATTTGGTAGAGGGTATCTGCCGTGGCAGGAACATTGTGTTCCAGGTCGGCAAGCCCATAGCCTTGCAGGATCAGCGGCTCACCCTTGCGTAGCACTGCCAGGGAAAGCCCAGGGATGTGGTGTTCAGCCATGCGGGCGCGGACTAACTCATGGACTAACTCGTGGACATTGTTCAGTGAAGAGGTCATTTGAGAAGTCACTTGGGAGGTCATGGGGCTTTCTGTCAGGTTTATGATGAGGATGTGTGAATGGTTGGTTAAGTTGGCTAGGTGCGGACTTTTTCGCTGGCTCCAAAGCGGGCAAGTGCAGAGGCAACCTTGGGCGGGATGCCGCGTGAATGTTGTTGCAAAAATTCTGAAATGCGTTCGGTGCCGATGCCTTGATCTGCCGCGCGCTTGAGGCTGCGCTGGTTGATCTGATAGACAAAATCGGGATAGCTAGATTGCCAATTAGCGAATCGTTCCACACGGAAGCGATCACTGAGTGAAGTGCCTATGGGGATGGTGAGGGTGAAATCTTCGCCCACAACCATTGGTCCGTGCGTTGCCTCATGGGGTTGAGGTGTATCTTGTCCAAGCCAGAGCGATCCCCACTGGCTGAGGGAAAGCAGCCAATCATCGCCAGCAGAAGGTTCCGCCAGATCAATTGCGCCCAGCCAATGCAATGGCCCGCGAATGAGGAAGCGCAGCAATGCTCCTTCCACTGCATCCCATTGGTCAAAACCTTTTAGGAATTCCTGCGTATTGGTATTACGGATGTACCAGGTTTCATAGTTGCCGGTGGGACGTTGAAAATCTGCTTCAACCTCTTTGATGGCTTTGATGACTTCTGACTGGCTATACCAAGCGCCGGGCTGAAGTTTGGCAAAAAGTTGCAGAATGGAACCGCGTGCCTGTAGTGGATCGTTTTTCCATGTACCCGTCTCGGCACATTCCAGTCCTGGTGTGCGACAGAGGTCGTTCCAATCGGGCGATTGTTTCCACGCTTCCCAGAGGGTTTGACGCTGTTCGGCACGCGTCTTTTCTAGGAAGGCTTGCACTTGATTGCCGGTGAGTTGGACACTGCCTTCGTCACCACGACGCAGCCAGTTCAGCCGGTTTGCCAGATGCAGGAGCAAGGCGAGTCGCACGTCCATGTCGGGGTCGTCGTTGGTGTAGGGCAGTTGCAAGCGTTGTACAAAGCGGTCAATATCTTCAGGATTTGGCCCGCTGGAGGTCAGTCGCAAGCGTTCGTGACGCAGAAAGCCGAGTAAGGTGCCCATGTCTTCGATCAGGCTATCATCGGCCAAAAGCAGGCGCGATTGAGCTGGTGGTGGCAATGGACGCACAGGCAGCGCACCTTCGGGTGCTTGGCTTTGAGGATGGGGCAACCAAGGTGAGGTGTCGCTGGGAATGTAAATAATTGAATGGGCTTTTTGGCCCGCGCCTTTGAAACCGCGACCAATCAGCCCGTAGTAGTAAAGTAGTTCGGCGGTGCTTTCAGGCGTGAGCCAGGGCATTTCCCGCTCAAGTTTGGCTGGACCCATCTGGCGGATGCCACCAAATTGACGGGTGAACTGGGCTTCTGCCATCTCACCGCCTTCTTTGATCAGCAGTTCGAGGGCTACGTGGCTTTCGGCGGAGTAGTCGCCCACTTCCTCAAAGGCCATTTGCACGGAGGTAGGGTCTGTAATCTGGGCTGCTACCAACTCGATAGCTTGCTCACGTGTTTCGACCGAGTCTAAGTAGGCCCCACGTAGTTCGGCGAGAACTTGGAGCAGGATTTCAGAATAATCGTGAAGCATCTGAGAAGTGGTTGGCATATCGCAATCTTGTTAGGTTGGCTGGCTATTCTGCCTGCATATTTGCTCTTCTATTACTCTAGTTGCAAGAGCTAGGCGAGATCAAGTTGTCAGCACCCCTAAATTTCGTTATACTGACAGTGTAAATTACACCGTATAAATGATAATAAATGATACGGTCAAGGAGTCAATAAAGATGAATCAGCGAACACCTGGTCGGTCGATGCCGAACGGATGGAATTGGAATACGTTACTACGCGATTTGGTCGCAACTTGGCGCTTGTTGTGGGATCCTAGTGTGCCTGGATTGCTCAAGTTCGCACTGCCTTTCTTGGCGCTGCTCTATTGGATCTCACCGATAGATTTGATCCCATTGATGCCCTTTGATGATATTGCCATTGTGCTGCTTGCCGCACGGCTCTTTGTGGCGCTGTCCCCAAAGGATAGCGTAAATCGTGCTTTTGGTGGCAACCGCAACAACGCTTCGTCCGGTCAGGGAGCTACTCGTCAAGATGATGGCGATGTAATTGATACCACCTGGCGGGTCATTGATGAGTAGGCGGCAGATTCGTAAGCGGCACGCAATAGTGTCTGTCTCTACATCATCAAGATTTGTACAATCAAGCAATCAACAATCACGTAATTGACAATCGTGCCTGCAAACAGTAAGGCTGTAGTAGCATATCATGGCGGGCAGTGAAAGCCAACGGCGAGGTGAAATGCCACCCCAGAATTTTACCCTCGCCGCGGTTGCGCGACATTTAGATATTTCGGTTGAAAGCCTCCAGCGATTGCGGCGGCGGTTTGATCGTTACTTGGGACCTGATGCATCGGAGGCGGAACCGCATTTTTCCAACGCCGATGTAGCCGCTATTGTGACCATCCAAAAGCTTTTGGCCCAAGGGTATGACGATGAACAAATTGACGAGCATCTGACACCAATGAATTTGGAGAGTGAGCCGTCACTGCATTTCCCCACCGATGTCCAGCCCTATACTGACCCGGAAAACGCTTCTGGCTTACCCAGCGTAGTGGGCGATGTGCTCCACACGATTGTCAATAGCCAGCAGGCAGTTCTCAACGGGCAATCTAGCCTGCGCGAAATGATGGGTGTCGTTGTTCAGGATAATTTTAATCTGAAGGACGATAATCGCAAACTGCGTGACAGGATGCTGGAGATGGAGCGTTCGCTTGGGGAATATCAACGGCGTGAGGAGACACGCAAGGAGAGGCTGGAAGGCCGCTTGCGTGCGCTCGAAGCGACGGTGGCAGCCCTCCAGCAACAAGTGTCACAGTTGGTGCAAATTCAACGGCAGCAGCAGCGTCGCCGTGGTTGGTTCGGCTAGATTGTTGTAAATCAGCTTAACAAGATGTTAGGCTCAATGGCAGGTGTGATCGTTGGCTGCTTTTGGCCCTTGGGCTTGCTACTGCTAAAGGTTTCAACAATCAGCGGCTCGCCCACCAGGTCATATTCCATTGCACTGTTGATGTGGACTTCAAGCATGGTGCCGATGGGAACACCCGAAATGCCAGGCACCAACACGAGACCGTCCACTTCGGGGGCATCGCGATAGCTTCGCCCCAAGAGCAGGGGCATACCACTGCCCTCGATTTCCCCTTCACCCTCAATCAAAATTTCCAACTGCTTGCCCACTTGCGCTTGATTCTTGCGCAGGCTGATCGGCTGTTGCAGTTCCATCAAAC
>JBBQIG010000273.1:0-6875 GCA_038324715.1 Anaerolineae bacterium
TCGATTCCCAGAAGGGTGAGAGTTGATCACGCGGGCTACCAGCATCATGGGTGATCACCGTCTGGGTCACGTCTACAGTCTGTAACAAATCCCAAAGCACGCGATAGGGTGAGAGTGGCGTCTCATTGGAAGTTAACTTGGGACGCCATTGACCTAACCATTTTTCTTTGAGGGTGGCGATATTTTGGGCTGTTGGCTCAGACCGCCCGCGCGGCTGGTTGTTCAAGATGTTGCTGATTTCGCGAATCAGACTGCGCAAGGTCAGCTTGGCATCACCCACCAGCGCATAATCCACCGGCACATCTTTGTGAAGATCAGCGGGGTCCAACGTTGCATGCACAATCGTCTTGCCTTCGGGCATGGCAACGGCAAAGCTGCTGGTCGTGAAGCTACAGCCAATGCCAAAGATAAGATCAGCATCGTGGAGAAAGCGATAGAGCGCTTCAGGCATAGCACGACCACCGGCTCCTAAAGCGAGCGGATGATTCTCTGGAAATGCGCTTTTGCCGTTTAGGCTTGTCGCCACTGGCGCTTCCAACAACTCCGCCAGCGTGCGTAACTCTTCCCACGCCTTTGCATAGTGAACGCCCTGTCCCGCATAGATGACGGGCCGCTCGGCGTTGACCAGTGCTTCAGCCACCTGGCGAATTGCATCAGGGTCGGGGCCGGAGCGCGTCCTGGGGGCAGGCTTATACTCAAAGGGGAGAGTCAATTCGGCGGCAAAAAGATCTGATGGAATTTCCAGAAGTGCCGGACGTGGTCGTCCATTACGCACGGCGGTAAATGCGCGGCGCATGGCTGGCCCCACAGCATCAGGGATCATGAGCTGTTCGCAGGATTTGGTAACATGGCGAAAGTTGAGTGCCGACAGGAAATTAGGTTGCACATGCGATTGGGCGCGCGCATAACCACCGGGCAAGACCACGATTGGGGATGATTCACCATACGCCTGGGCCACACCCCCAAAAGCATTCTCTGCGCCGGGTCCGCTTTGCATGCAAAAGACTCCAATGCGCTCGCTTGATGTCATTCTGCCCATAGCGTCAGCCATGTGCAGCCCGATGCGCTCCTGGCGCACAATGATCGTACGAATATCAAGCTTGGCGGCAGCCTCAATCAGGGGATTGACGGGATAGGCAAACAGGATTTCCACCCCTTCTGCCTTGAGTGCATGGGCAATGGCATCAGCCACATTCATGAGTTCCTCCACTCGTCTCTATTAAATTTAGATGATCCAACATTGGGTAATGGGGAATGGCTTATCCTGCCAGGTAGCTATACAACCTGGAAGGTATTGGGAAGCGCCATTGCACACACTTTATCATCAATGTAGAGGGAAACAAAACAGAATTTTAGAATCGACCCTAGACCATACAATACTCATGTTCCACAGGCTGCGGTATAATGATGCAACATCCCAAATTCACAGCGAACAAAAAATCATACGGTATTGCTTGCACAGACAAAAATGCATCTCATAATGCAAATCCTCGACAGCCTGCTGGAAGCGGCATCAACTAAATCCTTACCTCTTACACCCACCTTCACTTCCTGGCGAGGCACCGAATCGTCTCGCACTTACTAATCTTGCACTTTGTTGCTGTGGCACAAACCTGGCTAGTTCGCCGGGCAGAACTCCAATCAAATTAGGGTAAACAAATTCAACCACCTAAACAAGCAGGAGAGAAAGCCATCGTGAAGATCAAAGAAATCCGCGCATTCGAGATCGACCTGACCCCGCGCCCCAAGACCCAGCCACGACAGCCCAGCCGCGCCGGACAAATTAAGATGGCGCGCCCGATCAGCCGCTATCCTGAACTGCGTGATGCGGTCTCTACACCCCAGTGGAAACGTGCCGCTGTCATCGTCACCACCGAGGATGGCACGACCGGCTTCGGCGTCACAGTGCACAGTGGGCCAGTCGTGCGCATCATCAATGACCACTTCGCCCCGGCGCTGACGGGTCAGAATTGCATGGCGACCGAAAAACTGTGGGATATGATGGTGCGGTTGGCTGCGCCCTACGGCACGGGTGGCTTGACGAGCTATGCGATTAGCGCGCTCGATGTCGCCTTTTGGGATCTGAAGGGGAAGCTCTTGCAGCGTCCAGTTTATGAACTTCTCGGTGGCCCGCAAAAGGAGAAAATCTTCTGCTATGCCACGGGCTTCGACACTGAATGGTATCTGGAATTAGGCTTTAAGGCGACAAAGATCTTTGCCCCCTTCAGCCCGGAACATGGACTGGAAGGGCTGAACAAGAATGTGGAGTTAGTTGCGCGCACGCGTGAAGCGGTTGGCGACAATGTGGAACTGATGCTCGATTGCTGGATGTCGCCCGATGAAGAATATGCCGTGCGCTTGGCGGAGCTTTGCCGTCCCTTCCGCCTCAAATGGATCGAGGAATTTGTCCCACCCGACCAATTCGATGCTTACCAAGCTGTACGCACGCGCCTCCCCTGGCAGACGTTGGCTTCCGGTGAACACTGGTATCTGCCCTCCACCTTCTCGATGGCGGCAAGTCGTCGCCTTGTGGACATCTTCCAGCCCGATATCCTTTGGGGTGGCGGCATCACTGGCATTGTGAAGATCTGTCACATTGCGGAGGCCGCGGGCATCTCTGTCATCACCCACGCTGGCATGAATTATCCCTTTGGTCAGCATGTCGCCTTCGCCATGCCCGCCGTCATTTGGGGCGAACGCTCCGAAAGCGTCTCTGCCCCCGGTGTGCCGCTGGAAGAGATGAGCCTGCTGCCCGGCACCCCAGCCATTCGCGATGGCTACGTCCGACCCAGCGACGCACCCGGCTTTGGTCTGGAAATCACGCAAGAATGGCTGGAGCAAGTCACGGTGCGCTGATACGCTTTTGCAGTGGTAAAAAGTTGTTAGAGAGGTTGGCACAGGGCACGCCCTACGGCGGAAATTTGATGGCTTTCCACCGTAGGGTTTCTACCTCCTACCAGCCTGGTGGAGGGAAGAGCGCATCGGCAAAAGTGTACTGGTGATAACTCTGAAGATTGGCATCGCGTACAATATTGTAATAGCAGTGACCTTCGCCGCGCGGCTGGATGGTCAGCGGCGCATCGAGTTCCACTTGCGACAAGTGCCAGCCATTCGGCAACGCAACGCCTTCTAGGTCAGGTTGACCATCGTCGGTAGCGTGCATCACATAGCGATTTCCTCGGTCGTCCACTAGTTCGTTAATAGTGGGCCCGTTGAAGGTGATTTCCTGACACTTGTCAATGGTGGTGATGCTGACATAGCCAGCTTTCACCACATCACCCGAACAACCGCTTGAATCTGGATAACAGCCCTGCCCGGATAGATCATTGAGGACAAACCAACTGTGTCCATATTGCTCCACAAAGGTAAAACAGGCCTCGCCCTGACAATCCATTGCCGCGCCGGGTGAGCGATAGAGACAATTGTCATCAAACATGATATATCGCTTCGAATTCTTCATCTGGGGGAAACCTACTCTGGTGGCATCCCACTCGCTTTCACTGATCGGGTTGGTTCCGCCAGCGAGGTAGACCTTATCTTCGCCCAAATCGATCAACTCAATAGCAATTGCGGGTTGCCCATCCCGGTTGATACAACCGGCACCAGTAGGTTTGCCAGAAACGATTGTCGTATTGTAGGTTGGCAACGGTGGAAAACTTAGCGTTTGTTGCACATAAAATTGCGCATAAAAGTAGATACCTGTGCCGCTAGCTATTACAAATACCAGCAACAGCAGGATCGAACGTCTCTGCAAACTACTCATTGCAAATGTACCTCTCTACTTGGACAAATCAGTTTAGGTAAGTCAGTCAAATAAGTAAGCCATGCGACAGGGCAGGGGTTGGATGATCCAATCCCTGCCCTGTCGCGCACAAGACGCGTGACTTACTCGACGACCAACTGGTAGGTGTTCAAAAACTCATCGGCTGTTGTAGTGTATTGCGTTTAGGCAGATGAAATTCTGCCATTGGCAAATAAATATTGGCAAACCAATGGACATCTCCCGTCTTCTACATTTCATCTTCTTGCCCCATTTCTGAGGTGGCCCGTATTGATAGATTTGGATGAATTTGAGCTGTTTGACAAATGCCTCACTCCATGTGAAGATCAGCCTCTACCACTAAGATACTGGAAAATTTTATTATGTCAACAAATATTGGGCCTTCCTTAAAGTCGCCTCCAAGTAAGAAGAAACGTTGGAGTGCAGATAAGACTTATCTCAACTTGTCTTATCTGGTCATGGTTTTGCCGGGTGTTATATGGCTGTTTCTGTTTGCCTATCTTCCCATGCCCGGTATTATTTTAGCGTTCAAAACCTATAGGCTCTCAAGACCTCCTCAAGACTATTGGACTCAAAACACGTTCATTTATAGTCTCATCAATAGCCCCTGGGTTGGCCTGGAGAACTTTAAATACCTGACCCTGCCCACGAACATTGAAAGCACGATGATGTATGTCCGCAACACTGTTCTCTATAACCTGCTCTTCATGGTTGTGGGCTTGGTGCTTGCTGTTGCTTTGGCAGTCATGATTTTCGAGCTAACGAACCAGTTTTGGGCCAAACTCTATCACTCGATTCTCTTCCTCCCCTATTTTATCTCGTGGATTGTTGTTGCCTATGTTGTCTATGCAATGGGCAGTTCTGGGGGCATTATCAACAATATATTCGCCTCTACGGGGTTGGAGCCGATAGAAGTATATAAAGAAAAGAGTTACTGGCCTTTTATTTTCCTGATAGGCAATGTGTGGAAATATACAGGCTACGGTTCAATCATCTACCTTGCTACCATTACTGGCATTCCTCGTGAGCTTTATGAAGCCGCGGCAGTGGATGGCGCGGGGAAATGGAAGCAGTTCACTGCGATCACCCTGCCCCATCTCACCCCGGTGATCGTGCTGCTGCAAATTCTGGCGGTAGGTCGTATCTTCGGTTCGGATTTCGATATGTTCTATACCCTCCCGAATGGTGCGGCACTTGTCAAGGATGTAACGTATACCTTGGATGTCTTTGTCTACAGCATGTTGAGAAGTGGCACGCCACTCGGCTATCCTGCTGCCGCTGCGTTCCTGCAATCTCTGCTCGGCTTCATTCTGATTCTGATCACCAACTACATTGTGCGCAAAATCAGACCAGAATTGGCATTGTTTTAAGAATCGCTCAAAAAGGAAATGTGAACATGGCAACTAGCGTGAAGCTTGAGCCTCGGCAGGCGTATAAGCCTGTTTCAGTGAAAAGAAGAAAAAATAGAGATGTGCTTGCCCTTTCGCCAGTGGCAAATGCAATCATGAATGTGCTGCTAATCTCCTTATGCATTTTGACATTGATTCCCATCTACGTGATTGTCATTGCTTCGATCACGTCGGAAGCCTCGCTTTCAGCAAATGGCTACCGCTTATGGCCGGAAGAATTTTCAGGGA
The DNA here is from genome assembly GCA_038324715.1 of Anaerolineae bacterium. Classification (GTDB taxonomy): domain Bacteria; phylum Chloroflexota; class Anaerolineae; order Caldilineales; family Caldilineaceae; genus QEUY01. The sequence continues at coordinate 5,419 of JBBQIG010000273.1, forward strand.
TGGCTTATCGTTTCCTTTTCAGTCAGGGGTCGATTGTCGTTACTGCGTATATGAACACGATCATTTCCACCGTGGTAGGGACACTCATGTCCGTGATCATGGTGGGTTTGTATGCGTATCCGCTTTCAAGAGACAATTTCAAATTTGGGACTTTCTTTACTTTCTTTGCTTTCTTCACCCTGTTGTTTAGCGGCGGTCTCGTTTCATACTACATGGAGACACGACAGATTTTGCTACTCCAAAACACCCTGTGGGCGCTCTTCCTTCCCTCCGCTTTCAGCCCATTCTGGGTGATTGTTATGCGCACCTTCTACAAAGCAAATGTGCCCAATGAACTCATCGAAGCCGCGCGTATGGATGGTGCTGGCGAATGGCGTACATTTATCCAGATCGTCTTGCCGCTGTCGATCCCTGGCTTGGCGACAGTCGCCTTGTTCAGCGCAATTGGCATTTGGAACAACTTCTTCAACGCCTTGCTGCTGGTGGACGATGCACAATACTACAGCTTGCAGTTCACTATTTACACAACATTGAATAATATCCGGTTCTTGATAGAAAACGCTGACAAGATGGAGGGATTGGTCAACCTATCTGAACTCCCCTCGCAGACGTTCCGCATGGCAATGGCGGTGGTTACTGTGGGGCCGATTATTTTGGCCTATCCCTTTTTCCAGAGGTTCTTTGTCAAGGGTTTAACGATCGGCGCTATCAAGGGGTAGGAGACCTGCTTGCAGTAGCAAGCATATGAATCCGCCGTTTTGCACGAAGCTGATTTGCACGAAGCTGATGACACAGCAACACTTTCTGTAGTTATCCTGCGGTTGTTTTGCAATCCAGAGTTTCTACCCCAGCGAAAATTCGGGTTACAAACAGAGAGGGCATAAAAGCACATAAAATTTGTTGTTTTTCGGCAACCGCCGCTATGTCTCAAACTTATACTTTCGGTTGTTGTCAGATTCATATAGAAGAACCCTACAAGATTTTGTCAAAGGAACCTAGAGAATGTTAAAAAAGTTCATCTCATTACTTTTGTTGCTGAGTATACTTGCGGTTGTTGCCGCTTGTGCACCCAGTGCTGTTCCAGCAGAGCCGAGTGCTGCTGGGGAGTCTGCTGGAGAATCAGCAGCCGAGGCGTCTGGCGAAGTTGTGACCCTTGATTACTACTGGATTGGCAACGGGGATACTGATCAGCGCTCGCTGGTTGAGGCCGCGATCAACGAGTATGTTGAGCCCCTCATCGGCGTCAACGTCGCCTTCCACATCATTGGCTGGGGTGATTGGGAAACCAGAGCTGTTACCGGCCTGCAGGCTGGTGAAAAGATGGATATAGTCTTCACCGCTGATTGGCGGAACTATATGCAGCTTGCAACCCAAGGTCTATTCCTGCCATTGAACGACGACTCAGGCGAATATGGCAACTTGCTCGAACAGTATGGCCAAGACATCCTGAGCGGCCT
>JBBQIG010000274.1:0-6860 GCA_038324715.1 Anaerolineae bacterium
ACCTGTGCTGTCGGAGAAGCCATTGGCAGATACGTTGGCTGCGGCTCAGGATATTGTCGATGCTTCCAACCGCACCGGGGTGCTGCACATGGTGACGCAAAATTATCGTTATCATGCGCCGACGCAGACGCTTTACCAGACGTTGCAGCAAGGTGATTTTGGGCCGATTGGTGCGGTGACGGTGGAGTTCTTTCGTGGGCCTCACTTTGGCGGCTTCCGTGAGGAGATGCCCTACCCGCTGATTATTGATATGTCCATCCATCACTTTGACCTGATGCGCTTTTTCCTGGAGCGCGATCCGATTGCGCTCTACGGACGCAGTTGGAATCCGTCGTGGAGTTGGTTTAAGGGCGATGCTTCTGCCGCGGTCACGTTTGAATTTGAGGGAAATGTGGTTGTTAGCTACAACGCGTCTTGGTGTTCACAAGGGCGCATTACACCCTGGAACGCCAACTGGCGCTTTGAGTGTGCCGAGGGCGTGGTGGCGCTGGTGGATGACCAGGTGACGACGCAGCGCGTCGATGGTGAGGTGGTGAACGTCCCCACGGTGGAGCTAGAGCGTTTGGGGCAAGCCTATTTGCTCAACGAATTCTATGAGGCGGTGATGTTGGGCAAGCCGCCAGTGACCACCTGCCAGGATAACATTAAGTCGTTGGGGATTGTCTTTGATGTGATACAATCTTTTATGAGTGGCGGTGTTGTACGCTCTTCAGCGCAAACTGTTTCTATCTGATTTTTCTGTTTAATTGCCTATTTAGAGTGTAGAACCTGCGTGTTAGGCTGTCACAGCAGTGCATATTTGCTTCCCAAACCTTGCCAGGTCGATTCATGCCAGAGCAAGCTTCTCTAAAACGTTGCCATACCAGAATTTATAAGGAGTGAACCATGCCCAGACCAGTCACACTGTTCACCGGCCAATGGGCCGATTTGTCATTGGAAGCGCTGGCCCAAAAGACCAGCGAATGGGGATTTGATGGGTTGGAACTGGCGTGCTGGGGTGACCATTTTGAGGTGGACAAAGCCCTGGAAAATGATCGCTATGTGCGCGAAAAGCGCGATCTCCTCGAAAAGTATAACCTCAAGTGTTGGGCGATCTCCAATCATCTCGTCGGTCAATGTGTCTGTGACCCGATTGATACGCGTCACAAGGCAATTCTGCCCCCGCGCTTGTGGGGTGATGGTGATCCCGAAGGTGTGCGCCAGCGTGCTGCCGAGGAGATGAAGAACACGGCACGCGCTGCCAAACTCTTTGGTGTGGATGTGGTCAATGGCTTTACAGGGTCTAGCGTCTGGGGCAAGCTCTACTTTTTCCCGCCCACCAGCCAAGACGACATCAATGAGGGCTATCAAGACTTTGCTAACCGTTGGATTCCGATTCTGGATGTTTTTCAGGAGAATGGCATCAAATTCGGTTTGGAAGTTCATCCCACGGAAATTGCCTATGACATCATCACCATGCAGCGTGCGCTCAAGGCGGTCAATGAGCATCCAGCCTTTGGTGCCAATTTTGACCCCAGCCATTTTATTCATCAATTTATCGACCCTGTAGAATTTATCAACGAGTTTAGCGACCGCATCTTCCATGTGCATGTGAAGGATTCGCGCGTGCAGTTGACGGGGCGCAATAGCATTTTGGCTTCGCATCTGGACTTTGGGGATCCGCGCCGTGGTTGGGACTTTGTTTCGCCGGGGCATGGTGATGTGAAGTGGGACCCGATCATTCGCGTGCTGAACCGTATTGGCTATCAAGGCCCGCTCTCGATTGAGTGGGAAGATTCGGGGATGGATCGGGAATTTGGGGCACGTGAGGCATTGGAGGTTGTGCGTAAAGCAGATTATGCGCCTTCATCCGTGGCCTTTGATGCTGCCTTTGCTAAAGAATAAACAGCTCTTTAGCTGAATTTGCTATCAGTACTCTCAATATGTACTTCTGTCACCCTGAGCAGAGCGAAGGGTCTCTCTGCTTCTCTTGATAGAGGCAGGTAGACGCAAGGAGAGAGATTTCTCGCTTTGCTCGAGATGACATTTTCGAGGTGGTTTCTAATCACACCCAGCCAAGGAGCAACGCGATCATGAGCGAGGGTTCAGGTTTTACTTCAATGGCCGATGCGCGGTCAAGCGGCGACGCACCAGAGATCGGGATTGGCATGTTGGGCTATGCCTTTATGGGCAAGGCGCATAGCAACGCATTTCTCAAGATTCCGCATATGATGTATCCACCTCCAGCCATCCCGAAGTTGGTGGGTGTTGCGGGGCGCAATGCGGAGGCTGTGCAAGAGGCAGCCAATCGCTTTGGCTATGCTAATGCCTACACCGACTGGCGTGAGATGCTGGCGAATGATGAGATCCAGCTTTTTGACAATGGTGGGCCAAATGACGCCCATGCCGAGCCTTGTATTGCGGCAGCAGAAGCAGGAAAGCATATCCTGTGCGAGAAGCCGTTGGGACGTACTGCCGAAGAGTCCAAGATCATGTGGGATGCCGTGCAGAAGGCTGGTGTCAAGCACATGGTCGCTTTTAACTACCGCTTTGTACCTGCCATTCGCCAGATTCGCAAACTGATTGAGAGTGGCGCGCTGGGGCGCATCTACCACTTCCGTGCGGTCTATCTACAAGAGTGGATTATGCCCCATTACAACACGCCATTGATCTGGCGTTTGCAGAAGGAGCAAGCGGGGAGTGGCGCGCTGGGTGATCTGGGTGCGCATATCATCGACCTTGCCCGTTACTTGGTGGGTGAGATCAAGACGGTGAGCGCCATGACCAAGACCTTTATTCCAGAACGGCCCAAGTTGGATGGGTCGGGGATGGGGCAGGTCACTGTGGATGATGCCTTTGCTGCGGTGGTGGAGTTTGAGAATGGCGCGATGGGTACGTTGGAATCATCGCGTTATGCCGCTGGACGCAAGAATGGGCAGAACCTGGAGATCAATGGCGAGAAGGGGAGCATCCGCTTTAATTTAGAGCGCATGAACGAGCTAGAGGTCTTTTGGATTGATGATGAGCCAAAAGAGACACGCGGCTTTCACAATGTGTTAGTCTCTGAACCCTATCATCCCTGGTGGGAAAATTGGTGGCCCCAGGGACATATGATCGGCTGGGAGCATACCTTTGTGCATGAAATCACGCACCTGCTGGATTGCATTGTCAACGACAAGAAGGTTTCGCCAATCGGCGCAGACTTTGAGGATGGTTATCGAGCGGCAGTGATCTGTGACGCGATTCTGGATTCGTCTGCCAGCAAGCGCCAGGTGGATTGTAAGTATTAGGTGTATCCGCAGGATGATCATGGCGGAATAAAACCCACGCCGCACTCAGTTCGCTGAGCGTGGCGTGGGTTTTCATTGTTAGAGATCTGCCGGTTTCTCCGGCGGCTGCACTTGTGTGGTGATCGAGCCAAGAAAGTTCTATGGAGGCACTATGTTTTGGGAAGAGATGACCGGGGATGAATTTGAGGTGGCTGTGAAGCAGGTAGAGGGGGTCTGTCTGCTGCCTTTATCTGTGATTGAGCGCCATAGTCATCATCTGCCGTTGGGCACAGATATGTACATCGGCAGGGAGATGTGCCGCCGTGCAGCAGAGTTGGAGCCAGCCGTTATTTTTCCGAACTTTATTTTTACACAAATCCTTGAAGCACAGCATTGCATCGGCACGATTGCGGTTGATCCTGAAATTATGATTCAGCTTGCCAATAACCTCATTCGTGAGATTGCGCGTAATGGATTCAAGAAGATCATCTTGGTCAATGCACATGGTGGCAACCGCTTTTTGATGGGCTATTTGACTCAAATGCAGTTGCGTACGCCAAGCGATATGGTGCTCTATGGCTGGAATCCTCAGGTGTTGCCGGAAGATAAAGCTGATATCGAGGAGCAGTGGGATACGACGGTAGATGGTCATGCTGGCGAGAGTGAAACAAGCCAGATGATGGCGATCCAACCCGACTTGGTGCGGTATGGCGTGTTAGAGGCGAATGATGAAGGCATGCCAATGGGCAGGCTGGATGATTTGCGCGCCGCGGGTCTTATCACGGGCATCTCGTGGTATGCCGACCACCCAACCCATTACCGCGGGGATGGATTGATCGCGACAGCCGTGAAAGGTGAGCGTTACCTTGAGGCTGTGGCGCGCTCGCTTGCGCATTGTATTCAACTGGTCAAGCAAGACACAGTATCGCCGAAGTTGCAAACCGAGTTCTTTGCCGCGGCGAATGGACATTAGGCGATCGGATGAAGAGTTGACTCTACTCGTTCAAGGTGCGCAGAAGTGCGCCTTCGATGGTGTGGGCATCTGTGAGCGTGGGAAGCTTAAGGTAGTGGGCTGCGGCTTGGAGTAGGGCAGCTTGGGGCGCGAGGCCGATCAGTTCGCTGCGCGCTACGTTCACGCCGTGGGCGTGGGCGAGGCGCGTAATGGCGTCAAAGACAATGTGGATGGGCGTTTGGGTGTAGTCTGTGAAGTTCATACTGACCTGCGCCTGTCCATCAATCAGTAGACCCATTGCCTTGAGCGCAGGAAAGCCGCCATTACTGGTGCGGATGGTGCGTGCAATGCTTTGGGCAATGGTCAGGTCATCGCTCTCTAGAAATACGTTATAGGCAATAAGCACAGGGCGTGCGCCCACAATCACTGCACCGGCAGGACTTATGCGCGCAGGGCCAAAATCGGGTACACGTTCAGGCGTATTGATGGATGTGATCAAGCCTTCAAATTCCCCGCGCCGCACATCTGCAAGATTGCGACGCTCTGGGCGAGTGGCGGCGGCTTCGTAGAGGTAGACGGGTAGCCCTAGTTCCTCGCCGATGCGCTGACCTAACCTTTGCGCCAATTCCACACATTCCTCTAGGCTAATATCGCGTAGAGGAACTAGCGGCACAACATCGGTTGCGCCCAAACGAGGATGCGCGCCACGTTGGGCAAAGAGATCAATGTGACGCGCCGCCATTTCTACGCCGCGAAATAGCCCTTCCACCACGGAATTAGGTGATCCCGCAATCGTGAGCACGGTGCGGTGGTGATCCCAATCGCTGGTGCGGTCGAGTAGGTACGCGCCGCCAGACTGAAGCGCGGTGGCGATGGCGTCTATGACATCGAGACGCCGTCCCTCGGCAAAGTTTGGCACAGCCTCGACAAGTGCGTTGGGATGCATACGCAGTGACTCCTGGAATTTTACTCAGCTTGCAGCTTGATTGTTGTTGAAGTTGTTTAACTGTGCGCGTGGCTGATCGCCCGTGCGATTTGAGCGTGTGGTATCATACCAAATCTATGGTCGAAATGGTGAAGATGTCCGCCTTGGGCGGCGAAAACGAGCGCGGGTCAGAGGACGCGGCATGGGATGCCTTTGTGGCGCGTCATGCCTATGCCCAATTTTTGCAAACCAGTGCATGGGCAGCGCTGAAAAATCGTTTTGAGTGGAACGCAACGCGTGCCACAGTGGGCGACAAAAGCTCGCCTCTGGGGGGCGCTTCTATGCTGTTGCGCCGCGCCGCAGGGGTGGAGGTGGCGTATGTGCCGCGCGGGCCTGTGGTGGATTGGGGCGACGAGGAAGCGACATGCACAGTGATGCAGGCAGTGAGCGAGCAGGCGCGCGCCATGGGCGCGAGTGTGCTGCTGGTGGAGCCTGAATTAACCGATAGCCTGCGCGCGCAACAACTCCTGACCCGATTGGGCTTCCGACGCAGTTTACACCCCATCCAGCCACCTAGCACGATTATGCTGGACATTCGGGGCGATGAGGATGCCGTGCTGGCGCGCATGAAGAGCAAGTGGCGCTATAACGTGCGTTTGGCTCAACGCAAAGGCGTAACCGTGCGTGAATTGCGGCGCGATGAACTGCCCATTTTCTATAATATGATGGTGGAGACCTCTGTACGCGATCGGTTTGCCGTTCACAGCCGCGACTATTTTGAGGCTGCATACGATCTTTTTACACCCAAGATGGGTGCATTTTTGTTGGCGGAATATGAGGGCGTGCCGCTGGGTGCACTGGTGGTGGTTCAGTGCGGGTCGATGGCGTGGTATCTATGGGGAGCGAGCAGCAACCGTGAGCGCAGCCGCATGCCCAATCATGCGCTGCAATGGGCGGCGATGCGCTGGGCAAAAGCACGCGGGGCAACACGCTACGACTTTTGGGGGATTCCCGACGAAATTGGTCAAGTGGCAGTTGGGCTTGCTCAAGGAAGTGGCGCGGGTACGCCAGTTGACGAAATTCCCATTGATTTAGAAGTGTTGCCCAGTCACGATCTGTGGGGGGTCTATCGATTTAAGCAAGGCTTTGGCGGTGAGGTTGTGCGCCATGTGGGAAGCTGGGAGATGCCTCTGCGTCCTGTCGGCTATCGGCTCTTTCAAGTGGGGCGACAGGTGCAACTTGCACTGCGCGATCTGCAGAAGAGTCAGCAGGCGGAACGTCACCCGCTGGCACCCAACTGGCAGCCGGTGGTGGATGCGACGACATGGCGCAATGCACTGGCGGCGCTGCCCGCTCCGCACCTTTTGCAAAGTTGGGAGTGGGGTGCGGTAAAGGCACAGACGGAATGGCGCGCAATGCGGCGTGTGCTGCGTGATGACGCAGGTGCGCCACTGGCGGCGCTGCAATTCTTGGATCGCCAATTGGTGCCATTTCTGCCTCTACGCATTGGCTATGTTCCCAAAGGCCCCGTGGTCGATTGGCATGATCAGCGCATGGTGGAAGCCGTGTTGGCACAAGTGGAGACCATGGCAAAGCGGCGCGACTGCATCTTTGTCAAGATCGATCCAGATGTACATGAGGGTGAGGCGGATGGCATACGCCTGCGTCACACATTGCATCAGCGCGGCTGGCGCTTTAGCCAGGAGCAGATCCAGTTCAAGAACACAGCCATGAG
>JBBQIG010000275.1:0-6846 GCA_038324715.1 Anaerolineae bacterium
ATCACATGAAGGGTGATCCGTGGCTGGAAGAACGTTTTAGCTAGTCGCGTTGAGTAAGTGGTTCAGAAAACGAATGACCGGCGCAAACTGCTCCGGTCATTCGTTTTCTATCTTATCTTGATTTGCTTTGCCGTTGGCAAGGGCACTCCAGACGGGATAGACTAAATCAACGCGTTGCAGTGGCTGAGTGGGGTCAACCATATCGTGGTGAATGCGGAGGTCTAGCGGAAAGCGTTCAAAGGTGACGCGGTCGGGAGCGTGCTGCGTCCACGCTTGCGCCAACTCTTCCACCAAGCCATGATGCACCGCTGCATCACTGTCGCTCAGAATCACTGCCAGGTGACGTGCCAGTGGGGCACTGGTGCGCGCGGCACGGCGTACTATCCAGCTCAATGCTACAATCTCCCCCAGCGCACGCGTGGAAAATCGCGGATAGGCATGGGGCGCGCCTTCAATATTGCCTTTGGCCTTTTGATCCCACCAGATATAGAAGTTGGGAATGAACTGGCTGAGCCACGCCGTGAGATCACTCGCCCAAATCGGCCATCCAGGAAAGCCGAATGAAGGAGCTGCCACGAGTGCCGTGTGCACTTCGGGTCGAAAATGTGCAGCCCAGGCAACCATCACCGCTCCCGCCGAAAGTCCTGCCAAAACGACTTCATCACCCAAACCACAGGCAATGTCAACTGTTTGGTTGGTAAAAGCCACCAGATCGTCAACAGTTAGAAGTGACTGTTGGGTGGTCATGCGATCCGCGAGTCCGTGATAGGGCAAGCGTGGCACAAAGACATTGTCTCCTGCCGCATGGAAATGTTCTGCCAGTGCCCGAAACTGTGCAGGGCAGTTGGTGTAGCCATGATAGCAAACAATTACCCGGCGCGTGCGTTGCCCGTGATCGAGCAGGAGCGTACGACAGACCGGGTTGATGGTCTGGTCATCTAAAGCTTGCAAGGCAGCAATGTGGGCTTGGGCATCCGCAAAGGTGGTAAGGGGTTGATGGGTGGACATGGTTGGAGAATATCATAGGAACGAAGGAGAACGAAAGACGAACAGTATTGCATTTTCCTCGCTAGATTGGCCCTCCCTGTGAAGCGTGATACAATCGTTAGCTTGTCTAGGGCTATCACTTTGTGAATGCTTTGATAATCTGAAATGTATTTACAAGTGGCTCTATCCCATATGCGCGATGATGTATTGGTACAGTAGGTGTTTGTGACCCTTCCGTTGATCTCCACACTTCCACCCCCAATCTTAGAGCAGATTCGCCTGACGGTGGTAGTCCCCACCTATAACGAGGCGGATAATCTGCCCGCACTGGCGGCAGTGCTCTTTGCAATGCCTTTTGCGCGCTTGCAATTGCTGGTGGTGGATGACAATTCGCCGGACGGGACAGGCGAAGTGGCTGATAAGTTGGCAGAAGAGTACAATGCCACCGCCCAGGCTGACCGCGCACGTGTGGTGGTGATGCACCGCAAGGGCAAGGGTGGCTTGGGAACGGCCTATGTGGCGGGAATGAATCGCGCCCTGACCGATGGTGCCGAATATGTGTTGCAAATGGATGCTGATTTCAGCCATTCACCCATCTATATTCCCCAAATGTTAGGGGTTATGATGGCAACCGAGGCCCACGTCGTTATTGGCAGCCGTTCTGTCCCAGGTGGCTCTTTGGATGAGGGATGGGGACCGGGGCGTCGTTTCTTAAGCTGGTGGGCCAATATGTATAGCCGCGCAATTTTGGGCTTGCGAATTCGTGATATGACCGCTGGCTTCAAGCTCTGGCGGCGAGCCGCACTCCTTGAGATTGGGTTGGACAACGTGCGTAGCAACGGCTATAGCTTCCAGGTGGAAATGGCCTATTTGTGTGAAAAGCGGGGTTACCGCTTGGTGGAAATTCCCATACACTTTGAAGACCGTCGCATTGGTCAAAGCAAGCTCGACGTGCCAGTCAAGCTAGAATCTGCATGGCGCACCTGGCAAATCCGCTGGCGCTACCGCAACATGCACCACACTCCATCGGCGGGCGAACAGCGTCATGACCCGGTTCCCCATTAGTGCTGGCGCTGCGCACTCGGCCTATGATGCCCTTATTCACTCAACTTCTCTATCTGTGCTTCTCCCTTGCACCTCTACTAGCATTTCTACTATGCGTGCCGTTAATGCGTGCTATTTATGCGTAACCGTCTGATTCGTCATCGCGCCGATCTGCTGGCGCTGATCGTGCTTTTAGGCTTGCCCCTGATCTGGTTTGCTCCGGTTCTGTTTCCGTTCATCAACGGTCTTACCCTACTTCCTTTTGATAACCTCTATAGTTTTGAACCCTGGCGCGCGCTTCAGCCGGAACTGATTCCACATAACCAGTTGCTCAGTGACTTGGTGTTGGAAAACGCAGTGTGGAAGTTGCACATCAGGCGCACGCTTGCCGATGGACAACTTCCCTTGTGGAATCCGCAGATCTTCACCGGCTTGCCATTCTTAGCTGCGGGACAGTCTAGTGCTTTCTATCCACTCAGCGTACTCTTTTATATTCTGCCCCTAGAGCTAGCCTATGGTTGGTTTACGGCGCTGCAAGTGGCGCTGGCAGGGATGGGGCTTTACACCTGGGCGCGCACGCTAAGACTCCGCCCGCTGGCTGCATTGGGTGGCGGTCTGATCTATATGTTCAGCGGCTTTTTAATTGCCAGCGTGGTCTTTACCATGTTCATCGCTGCGGTGGCATGGCTGCCCTTTATTTTGGCAATCATCGAATGGATCATTCGCAAACAAGAGGTAAAAGGAACTCAAGGCTATAACCCGCTGCCCTACATTGCTACGGGTACGGCTGCCATTGGTCTGATGATTCTGGCAGGTCACCCCGAGTTAATCTACTACACGCTGATGGTGGCGGCTGCCTACACGCTTGTGCGCTTGGGTGTGGCGCGACGCTGGGTTGTGGCACACGCTGCTCGCGGGCTGGGGCGACTTATCAACCGGCGGCTGATCGGGTTGGCGCTGTGGCTGTTGATCATGGCGTTGTTGGGCGTGGCATTGGGCGGCGTTCAACTCTTGCCTTTGCTAGAACTGCTGCCCCTCAACTTCCGCGAAGGCTCAACCTCACTGGCGGAAGTGCGTGGCTGGGCTTGGCCTGACCGTCACATTCTTACATTCTGGCTACCTGACATTTTTGGCAACCCCAGCCACCATACCTGGTTTAATATTTGGACGCGCCAGTGGCAACCGGTGCAGTGGAACACGCAGGGTGAGCCAGTTGACACAATCTTCTGGGGCATCAAGAACTATGTTGAAGGGGCCAATTATCTCGGCATTCTGACTTGGTTCTTGGTTGCCGTGGCGTTGGGTTATGCGGTGGGTTATCTGGGGGGCTATTCTTTGCCACGACTTGTGGCGCGGCCCAAAGTTGCCCATGCTGTTGCACAGCAAGAATCAGATAGTGAAGTCCGCCCCTGGATCATCTGGTTTTGTGCAGCTTTGGCACTGGTTTCGTTGCTCTTTGCCTTTGGCACGCCCCTCTATGCGCTGCTCTACTATGGCTTGCCTGGGTGGAGCCAGCTGCATAGCCCCTTCCGCTGGGTCTTTCCCTTCACGTTGAGCATGGCAATGTTGGCAGCGGTAGGGCTGCATCTGCTTTCCGGCACTGTTACCTTGTGGAACCGTCGTTATGTGCGCTTTCTAGCGGGTGTGGCGCTGATTGCAGGGGTGGCAGCATTGGCTGTGGTCGCCTTTAGCCTGACTCGACCCGAGATATTTCGTGCACTGGGAGATCGTCTGCTCCAGAGTTCCGACCTGGCACGCGCTACTTTTCAAGATGGGGCGATGGTTTGGAGCTATGAGGCGTTCAGTTTAGCCCGTTTTGGTTTGTGGGCTACATTAGCAGGTCTGTGGCTCTGGTTTGCCCCCAAAGCGCGGCGCAACTGGGGAGTAATCGCTGTGGCACTTTTGGCAGGGGATCTCTACTGGGCGCATGGACATTTTAACCCTGCTGCGTCTACCGCGCTTTCGCCACTGCAAGCACAGGGCATACCGCCTGTTGTGCAATTTATGCAAGAGCGCGAGCTTTGGCCCGCGCAGGTGGAGGCTCAAGGTACTTCAGGGCAACCCCTCGACATGTGGCGCTTTACCACCTTCAATGCGCCAGGTGAAAAGACCTTCAACGCCAACGTCGGCATGTACTATGGCTGGCATGATCTGCGCGGCTATGACTCAATTATCCCGCGCCAATATGTAGCTTTGATGAATCAGATTGCACCTCAAGCCGATGAACTTCTGTACAACCGCATTGCACCCCTCTACAGTCGTCCAGGGGGCGATGTCTATGCCGCGCTGGACAATCCATTGTTGGACATGCTCAATGTGAAATATGTGCTCTCCGAGCATCACATTCCCAACCCGGGTTGGACAGAAGTCTATCGCGATGCCACCATCGGCGTCTATGAGAACAGCGAAGTGTATCCACGCGCATGGATTGTGCCCGAAGCCCAAGTTGTGCAGAGCGCAGCGCAACCGCTGACGACCACAGATCTGCGGCAAACGGTCTTTCTGGAAGAGCAACCCAGCGATGAGAATGCCTTGGTGCGCGCCAGCCCGCAGGTGGCTGAGGCAAATATCAGTCGTTACACCTCAAATGACCTTTTTGTGGATCTGAATCTCAGTGACCGCGGTTGGCTGGTGGTGGGGGATGCCTATTTCCCTGGCTGGAAGGCATTTGTGCGTCCCTTTGGCGGTGAGGAAAGCGACGAGGTAGAAGTGCCGATCTATCGCGCCAATGGGGCGCTACGTGCGGTCTATCTGCCCGAAGCGGGTCAATGGAGTGTGCGGCTGGTCTACTCGCCCATGAGCTTCAAGTTGGGGCTCTACACCTCGTTCCTAGCCGGGATGACGCTGCTCTTGCTTGGTCTCTATTGGTTGTGGGGCAAGTATTATCGCCCTGAAAGCACCGAAGGTGAGGCGCGCACAGTTGCCAAGAATTCAATTGTGCCAATGGCCCTCAACCTGATCAACAAGGCGATTGACTTTGCCTTTGCTATGCTCTATGTACGACTCCTGGGGCCAACCGGCACGGGGCAATATGCCTTTGTTGTTGCCATCTATGGCTTCTTTGAAATTATTTCGCGCTATGGGCTGGGGACATTGCTCACGCGCGATGTGGCGGCAGACAAGGAGCAATCGAGCCGCTACTTTACCAATATCATGGTGCTGCGCACACTGCTCTGGCTGGCGAGCTTGCCCCTGTTGGCGTTGGTTGTTTGGGGCTACCGCCAGGTGGGCAATGTCTCGTGGCTGGATGCAACGGGCATCGGCATTCAGGAGATTCAAGCTCTTGCAATTTTCGCTGTGGCGATGCTCTTTGCCAACTGGGCGGATGCGCTGAGTAGCCTCTTTTTTGCCTTTGAGAAGATGGAGTATCCTGCTGGACTCACCAACGCCATTGCCTTGCTCAAGGTAACACTGGGCGCATTGGTCTTGCTGTTGGGCTGGGGCTTTGTCGGGTTGGCGGCGGTTAGCCTGGTCATGAACATTGTGCAGGTAATCTGGCTCTATCTCTTGGTGCGCATCACGCTCTTCCGCCCACGCTGGGAGCCAGACCAAGCCTTGCAGTGGTGGATGCTGCGTGTCAGTGGCCCGCTGATGATCAATCATTTGTTAGCCACGGTCTTCTGGCGAATCGACATCTGGATCTTGCGACCCTTGGTGGGCGCTGCCAGTGTGGGACTTTACAGCGTTGGGTTGAAATATTTGGACGGGCTGAATATTGTCCCCAGCGTCTTTACCATGGCAATTTTCCCCCTGATGAGCCGCTATGCGCGCCAGGGCAGTGATAATCTGCTGCGTGCCTATGTGCTGAGCCTGCGCCTGCTGGTGGTGGTGAGCTTGCCCATCGCCATGGCGATCACGATTTTGGCAGAGCCGTTGGTCTGGTTGGTGGGCGGCGCGCAATACCTCAATGTGAGTGAGACCGCACGCATCTTTGGCCGCGAGTTCAGCTACATAGGGGGATCAGACCTGGCATTGCGGGTGATCATCTGGAGCATTCCGATTGGCTTTGTCAACAGTGTGACCCAATATGTGTTGATCGCCGTAAATCAACAACATTATCTAACGCGCGCCTTTATCATGGGCGTACTCTTTAATGTGGTGGGCAATCTGATCATGGTGCCGATCTTTGGTTATGTGGGCGCAGCCGTTGTCACCATTCTCAGTGAGTTCAGCTTACTCTTCCCCTTCTATTACAGCGTGCGGCGCAACGTGGGCGTGGTTCCCTGGGCAAGTATCTGTTTGCGACCACTGTTGGCTGCGGTGATCATGGGATTCGCAGCCTATGGGCTCATTCAGGCATCCATAAATCCCTGGCTTTCTGCGGCAGCGGGGGTGGGGGTCTATATGGGTGTCTTGTGGGTCGTGGGTGCGCTGCGGGGGGAGGAAGTGGCTGTTTTACAACGGGCACTATACAAGGCTGCCTAGTTGAATACCTAGTTGAATTCAGCCTGTCGGGTTGCTTTTTGGGCTATTTCACGGGTATATTGACGATAAGTTAGGATAAGGTTGGGGATAACTTGAGTAACTGGGGAGAATTGTGAACATTTTCGCACAAGCGGTTTTCCGGGTGACAAGGCGAGTTGGCAATAGATTCGGTTGCGGCTGTGATAGAATGAACACCAAGAATGGGTCACATTGCTGACACTTGTCCAGGGGCATTGTATGGAAGTTGAACTCGTGGGTTCCTTTTATTCGGATCTTTTATTTCTGTGCCGATCTAATCTGTGTCGAACTAATCTGTGCGTAGACTAACTTGGTTGCTGCTGGGCTGGGGTTTGGCAACTTATGGATTTGGGATCATTGCTGGGGGCGATG
>JBBQIG010000276.1:0-6845 GCA_038324715.1 Anaerolineae bacterium
CTATAGAGTTCCATAGAAAATTTAGAGATTCGGTGAGGCAACCGTGAAGCAAAAAATAATTGTGATTGGTAGTGGTTTTGGTGGGCTGGCTGCGGCGATCCGGCTGGCTGCACATGGTCACGATGTGACCCTTTTGGAAAAGCGCGACAAGTTAGGCGGTCGAGCCTATGTCTATGAGATCAATGGCTTTAAGTTTGATGGCGGGCCTACGGTGATTACGGCTCCGTTTATTTTTGATGAAATTTGGGAGCAGGCAGGGCGCAATCGCGAGGATTATTTCAAGCTGGTTCCTGTCGATCCCTTCTATCGCATTTATGATCACCAAGGGCGTCACTTTGACTATAATGCCGATAGGGAGTTTACGCACCGCCAGATCGACCAGTGGAACCCTGATGATAAAGAAGGCTATGACCGCTTCATCAGCACCACGAAAGAAATATTTGATACGGGGATGAGGCTGATTGACAAGCCATTTCTGCACGTCTCCGACATGATGCGCGTGGCACCTGACTTGATCCGCTTGCAATCTTACAAGAGTGTCTATGACTATGTGGCGCAGTTTGTGAAAAATGACTTCTTGCGCCGCTGTTTCTCCTTCCACCCCTTGCTCATCGGCGGCAATCCTTTTGACGCTGCCTCGCTCTATGTGTTGATCCAC
The DNA here is from genome assembly GCA_038324715.1 of Anaerolineae bacterium. Classification (GTDB taxonomy): domain Bacteria; phylum Chloroflexota; class Anaerolineae; order Caldilineales; family Caldilineaceae; genus QEUY01. The sequence continues at coordinate 659 of JBBQIG010000276.1, forward strand.
TACTTGGAGCGCGAGTGGGGCATTCACTATGCGTTGGGTGGCACAGCTTCCATTATTGGCGGCATGGCGAAACTCTTTGACGAATTGGGTGGCAAGGTGGAGATGAATCAAGAGGTGCAGGAAATTTTGGTGGCAGAGGGGGGCAAGCGCGTCACGGGCGTGCGCCTTGCTGATGGAAGCACGCTGCACGCTGACGTAGTGGTCTCGAATGCGGATGTGGCATGGACTTATTTGAATATGATTCCGGCTCAATATCGCAAAAAGAACACCGACAAGCGTATCAAGGGGCTGAATTACAGCATGTCGCTCTTTGTGATCTACTTTGGCACTAAAAAGCGCTATCTAGATTCTGGTTTTGCCCATCATAATATTATTCTCAGTGAGCGCTATCAGGGGCTGCTGCGTGATATCTTCAAGCACGACTATCTGCCAGCCGATTTCTCGCTCTATCTGCATATGCCCACGCTGACTGACCCCTCCATGGCTCCCGAAGGACATGAAGCATTCTATGTGCTCTCTCCTGTGCCGCATTTGGGTGCGGATATTGATTGGGAGGTGATGGCAAAACCCTACCGTGACACGATCATGGGTTTCTTGGAGGAAAATTTTTTGCCTGACCTCCAGGAGAATATTGTTGCCGAACATACTATTGACCCTTTGCATTTCCAGGGGACGCTCAATAGCTATCTGGGTTCGGCCTTTTCTGTGCAGCCTACGCTACTACAATCCGCTTGGTTCCGTCCTCATAATCGTTCGGAGGATTTTGAGAATCTTTACTTTGTGGGTGCAGGAACGCATCCGGGTGCTGGCGTGCCAGGGGTATTGTCCTCTGCAAAGATCGTAGATGAGTTAATTGGCCCGGCGTAAGCTCATCTACCATTAGATAAAAATCAGATAAAATCAGATAAAAAATGGATACAAAAAGGATATAGACACAATAGGGTACAGACAAAAGATACATGCATGCAGAGAGGCAGTCGAGAGGCAATCGACTGCCTCTCTGCATATTTAGATTTATGCCTGTGAAAGCCCGTTGAGTCTCTCTCCGGTAACAGAAATGCAATCAGGCAACTTATGTACACGACTGTGTATATTGATTGTATCGGGTTATATAGCCGCGGCGTGCTTATCGAGTTATGCTTGGTACATGTTGGTCATTAGGTTATTGAATTGATGAGAAAGTGCCAACAAATAGCCATTTCTGATCACAGAAATTTCTGGTTAGAGAAGAAGGACTTGAATCCGTTATGCCTCAACAAGCGCCCTTAATAGTCATTGATGAAAACGAAGTACAGCGTGCTGTTGCCCATGAAGCGGCAGCGGGTGCTGATGGTGAAGCACAAGTGCTTGTGCGCTTCAATGATGGTGAGCAGGTGATTCTGCCCAAGAGATTTCTCATTCCACAAGCAGATGGACGTTACCGTCTTTCAAGAGATGTGGAGCAGGTACTCAATTCACCGGCAGGCTCACGGCAGAATTCATCAGTGCGCTCACTCGAAGAACAGTCGGAAACAGGGGAGATTGTGCTCCCTGTTATCGATGAATTCATCAACGTAGAGAAGCGTGCAATTGAAACGGGTCGGGTTGAGCTACGCAAAACCATCCAGGAACGCGTTGAGGTGGTCGATCAGCCGATCTTCTCCGAGGAAGTTGAAATTGAACGCGTAGCCGTCAACCGTCCGATTGATGAAGTTGTCCCTTCTCGTTACGAAGGAGAGACGCTCATTATTCCGCTAGTTGAGGAAGTGCTGGTTGTGGAAAAGCGTCTTGTTTTGCGTGAGGAAATTCACGTGAGGAAGCTACGTACAGAGATGAGTGAACCACAAGAAGTGCATTTGCGGTCGGAACAGGTGGAAGTCGTGCGTAAGACTGCTTCCGGCAGAGTATCGGAAGAGAGAACGTAAGTTATCTGGTTCCCCCTCCCGGCGCAAAAACGTTTCTTGCTAAGAGGAATTCAGTTTACTCGCTGGGTCAATATAGGATGCCCTAAGGGGCAGAGTAGCTCTAAAGGAGAGATTAAGAATGACTAAGACAGTTATCGGAACCTATGAGGACATGCAGACTGCGAGCGCCGTAGTCAACGATTTGGTGAATGCCGATTTTGACCGGAACAGCATTAGCATTATTGCTGAAAATGCTGATGATCGACATTCTGCCTACGTAACAGATAGAGATAGGGATGCTGGCGGGGATGATGTTGGTAAAGGCGCTGGCATTGGTGCCGCTGTTGGTGGCGTTGGCGGGTTACTTGTCGGTTTGGGTGCGCTTGCAATTCCAGGCGTCGGACCGTTTGTTGCCGCAGGCCCCATTGCCGCAGCCTTGGCAGGCGCTGGTATCGGTGCAGTCACTGGTGGTATTATCGGGGCGCTTGTAGATTTAGGTATTCCTGAAGAGGAAGCGGAAATCTATTCGGAGAGCGTTCGTCGCGGCCACGTCCTGGTTGCAGCGCAAGTACCCGACAGCCAGGTGGCACAAGCTTCACGCATTATGGAGCGTGAGGGTCTGGTTGATGTTGACCGCCATACTAATGAGTGGCGTAGTTCGGGGCAGAAAACTCGTACGCAGCAGCCAACGGGTAGGACGACAAACGTTGATACTCAATCTCGTACACGACGAGATAACCTCGATGAGGATGAGACCATTGAGGTTGTTGAAGAAGATATCAGCATTGGTAAGCGTACCGTTGAAGGGGGTGGCGTACGCGTAAAGACCTATGTACGCGAAGTGCCTGTCGAGGAGCAAGTTCGCCTGCGTGAAGAGCATGTCGAGGTCGAACGCCGCAAGGTTGATCGACCTGCCACTGCACGTGACCTTGATAATTTCCGCGAGGGAACCATTGAGGTGAGCGAAAGCCATGAAGAGGCTGTTGTCGGCAAAGAAGCCCGCGTGGTTGAGGAAGTGCGAATCCATAAGGATGTGGACGAACGTGTCGAAACTGTACGCGACACTGCACGCCGCACCGAAGTTGACGTTGAGAAGATGGGCACGCAGCAAAGTGGGCAAGCGTCAAACTATGACACGTATGCCACTGGCTTCCGTACCCACTGGCAGAGCAACTATGGCAAGTCGGGGCAGGGATACGAGTACTATGAGCCAGCCTACCGCTATGGGTATACCTTAGCTAATGATCAGCGCTATAGTGGTCGTGACTGGAGCCAGATTGAACCTGAGGCACGCCGCGATTGGGAAAGCCGCAATCAGGGCACCTGGGACAACTTCAAAGATTCCGTACGCCACTCCTGGGAGAGCGTACGCGGCAAGCGATAGTTTCCAGCTTGTAGCACAAGTTTAGTGATCTTCAATACGTGGCGCGTTTTTCCGAAAACGCGCCACGTACTCTGTTCTTTTTGGATTCTTTATACACGCATACTTCTCGATGCATCTTGCACCTACCCCTATATCAATAAGAACTTTTGTCATGGTGTATAGAGCCGCCAACATAGAGCATTAGGAGGTCAGAAAGAGACTATGCATGAACCTGCACCCCATCAACCCATAAGCTTCCAGGTCGATCCTGTCGGCTTGCAAGAACGTCCTGGCTGTTTGTCGGGTCTCCTAAAGCTCTTTGTGTTGCGCGGGGTCTATAACTGGTTACAGGAAAATTTTGGTTTTGGACGTGGCTGTTTAGGTACAGGCTGTGGCGTAATTCTTGTGGTTGTTGCATCCCTCTTTGCCTGCTCGATCATCTTCGGCACCAACTGGTTTGACTTTGGCTTTTGATTGAGGCTTTTAGCTGGGGGTAGGTTCGCCCATTTTCATGAGCCAAGTGGGAATTTTTTAGGAGTGCAGAAGACCAAAAACTGCCTTTGTCACCTGCGTTGAATATTGGCACAGGCTGATCCAAACGTAGTCGATTTTAACTCAGATCCTCTCAGGGAAAATTTTTTCAGCGGTTATCTCCTGCATGGTGTTGATATGCATCGTCGGTCAAACGACCCGTTTGACACACTTTTGCTGGAAGCTAAGGTAGGGTATGGTAAAAGTGGTGCAGCCCCCCGCAATTTGCCCGTGGACGAACAAGGTATCTATTGCAACAGAACAGGGAGCAATGCGTGCAAGCACGACCGGCTGATCATGAAACTCTCTTTGCTAAATTGCAGACTGTACCTGTCCTGCAGGGACTGGACCCGACGAGCATAGCGCAGTTAGCAAAAAGCGCCATCCGGCGCGCCTATGCGCCTGGAGGCGTGATCTTTCTGGAAGGTGACGCTGCACTGGCGCTCTATTATGTGGATGTCGGGTGGGTCAAGGTTGTAAAAATGTCGCCCGATGGCCGCGAACAGATCCTCCGTCTTTGGGGTCCCGGTGAACTCTTTGGAGGCGTAGGTGTCTTTGTCAATCGACCAGCGCCAGCTACGGCTATTGCCTTGGAATCGACGGAGATTTGGATACTGCAGCACGAAACGATCCGCCAGGTGTTCAAGGCTAATCCAGCGATGGCGCTGCCGGTGATGGAGTTTATGGCAAACCGAATCAGTGAACTCATGGAGTTGGTGGCAGACTTGTCATTGCATACGGTAACAGAGCGTCTTGCCCGCGCGTTGTTGGAGCAAGCGGAAGGTGACGTGGTACAGCGACCCCGCTGGGCCACTCAATCTGAGATGGCTGCCCGCCTTGGTACAGTACCCGATGTGCTCAGTCGTGCCCTGCGTACTCTTGTTGAAGAAGAACTGATCGAATTATCCCGCCATCAGATCCGCATTCTGAATCATCAGGGCCTGGCAGCCAAAACTACACCTATCTGCTAGTTCCCCCCAAATCCGATAAAAGTCGAATATTTCTTGCCGTGCAGATGCTATGCTTATCCCGTAGCATCTGCACGCTTTTTTATTGATGCAAGGAGCATAAAAATGAGAGCACCTGCGGTCAAACGTTCGCGTTGGGTTGGCCCACTGGCCATCATTGCTGTCGTCTTTGGGTTGCTCACCATCATCTCTGGTGGGCGTACACTCTTCAACGCCGAGGCTCAGCAACTTGCTGGCGATTATGTAGCATTTGTACTCTGGTTTAACTTCTTGGCCGGATTTGCCTATGTCATTGCTGGCGTTGGGGTATGGTTCTGGCAACGCTGGTCTGTGTGGCTTTCTTTTGCCATTGCCGCCGCTACTCTCGTCATTTTTGTTGCCTTTGGCATACAAATCTGGCGCGGTGGCAGCTATGAGATGCGTACCGTAGCGGCGATGGGTTTACGCACAGTTACTTGGCTCGTCATCTCTGCGGTAGCCTATGTAAAACTAACCAACATTCAATATCGAGCAGCAGTATAAGGGAAGTACTTATGGAAATCACAAAAGACACATATGTTTCGGATCTGCTGGAAGAGTATGACGACATTGCCGCTGTAATGGAGGCTTTTGGAGTAAAGCGTGTCGGACGTTATTCGCTGCGTAAGTTGCTGGCGAAAGCGTTAACTGTTGAGTGGGCTGCGCGCATACATAGGGTGCCGCTAGATGAATTCCTAGAAATTCTGCGCACGGCGGTTGCAGCCAAAGGAAAGTAGCCGCAGAGAAGTAGCCGCAGAGAAGTAGCTGCAGAATAGTAGCCCAAATTGGTGGAGAAGCGGCGACGGTTGTAGAAGGCTGAAGACAAGGTTTAGCTCACCAATAGATGAGCAGTCTGTGGTGCTGATGGAAAGTGGATCCCTGGTGGCGCACAACATGGGAGATTCAGAAATTAGCTCCAAGATGATCGGCCCGACCAAAATCCACCGAGGCATGACTGTGCAGACCCGCGAAGGAGAAACGGCGGGCCACGTAGCGGCTGTCGTGCTAGATCGGAATCGACAAGAAATGACCCATGTGCTGCTGTTGGAGCAAGAACTGCCGGAGTATCGCCTGATTCCGGTCGAGCATATCACGAAGGTGGATGATGAGAAGGTACTGCTAAACATCTTGCGGCCAGTCGTGGACAGTTTCCTTGTATGGCATAGAAGATAAGCATAAATGATAGGAAAAACAGACGTGACACAGAATACAATCAAACAAACAACTTTTTATCCTGATACCAAGGCGCAAGCTGTCTTTGGTGCAAATGGGCCGCAACCACAGTTTTTGATGGCTGATTCCCATTTCAAAGTGATTTTGGCCGGACTCGAACCTGGGCAACAGATTCCCCCTCACCCAGAATCGCTTGCTATGTACCACTTCTTGGCTGGGACAGGCACGATGACCGTCGATGATGAACAATA
>JBBQIG010000277.1:0-6829 GCA_038324715.1 Anaerolineae bacterium
TTCCATCATTTCATCCATGACAGGACACTAGTACACTGTAATTGAAATTATGATAGAAATTTCCGTATTGAGTTCTCTGGAATCAAGATCAAGTAAAACCATCAGAACTTAGATTACGGTGTACTAGGGTCCTGTCATGGATGAAATGATGGAAATAAATCGGTACTCGGACCGGAATTTCTCTATGAAAAAACGCTTTATATCCGAAACTTTTTCTATCACATGATGGCTGACAGGACACTAGTTGGACAGACTGGAGTTGGATCGGATGCAACGAATGACTTTTGCACAGTGATGGGAAATGATCATTGAGAATAGAAAACTGGGAGTAACAAGTTAGCAACGGATGGAACACGGATGAAGGCTTTATATACTCTGTAACCGGGTGCAGGAATACACCCCAGCCTTTGGGCGTTGGGGGCTAACACGAAAAGAGTAAGCAAATAGCGCGCTATTGCCGTGCAGGAGCAGAAGTTGCAGGTTTTGCAACAGAACCACATAAACTATGATAGAAATTCTGGGGATCGGGTTACGCGCAGAGAATTTTTGGGAGCATCATTGCGTGAACCTTACGCCCAGGCAACTTCATATAGAACCATACTTAGTGATGAATACAGTATACACAGCAACCTCAGAAGGCGCAACACAGCCATGAGAGGTTGCTCCGTCAGTAGAGGCACACTACAATAGAATCGACCAAGATTACAATGGGGATAATCGAAATGTGTGAGCACTCAATGACCCACTGGGTTAACAAGTAACTGGGTTAACAAGCAGTAGTGAATGCACACCGAGTGAATGCACGAAGATTGCCCACAATTCCTGTTTCTACTGGATTCTATTGGAGTAACTTTATGCCTGTACCAACCAAAAGTCACCTAGATTTCCTGCTTTCCCACTCCATGCTCGCGCAGGCGCAAGAGTTGGCGCGCCACTATGCGGGGCGCGGTGAATTGTGGCAGCATCCCTATGCGGCGACACATCCACGGGCAGCAGCAGCACGTGCATCGGTCTGGTTCACGGCCTATCCTGCCTCTATCATCACGCGTGAGGGGGAATCGGTGTTGGCGGCACTGGGTGATGAGGAACTGTGGGCTACACTGGCGGAGATTGGTGTACGCGGCATCCATACAGGGCCGATGAAGCGATCGGGTGGGCTGAGTGGACAGAACTTCACGCCCACCATTGATGGCAACTTTGACCGCATCAGCCTAGAGATGGACGAGCAATTTGGTACAGAGGACGAATTTATTGCCATGAGCCAGAATGCAGCGCGCCACGGAGCCATTGTCATTGACGATGTAATTCCAGGCCATACAGGCAAAGGTGCAGACTTTCGCTTGGCAGAGATGGGATATGGCAACTACCCAGGACTCTACCACATGGTACTCATTGATCCCGCCGATTGGGATCTATTGCCACAAGTACCAGTGGGGGCAGACTCGGTCAACCTCTCTGCCACCACCGTGGATAAGCTCAAAGAACTGGGCTATATTGTGGGTCAGTTAATCCGCACCATCTTTTATGAAGCGGGCTTCAAAGATACTGATTGGAGCGCCACCGATGTGGTCACAGGTGTAGATGGTGTCTCGCGGCGCTGGGTCTATCTTCATTATTTCAAGCCAGGTCAGCCCACACTCAATTGGTTGGATGCCACCTTTGCCGCGCCGCGCTTGGTCATGGGGGATGCACTGCATTCGTTGGGTGTGCTGGGTGCATCCATCCTGCGGCTGGATGCCAACGGCTTCTTGGGCATTGAGCGCACAGAAGATCGCGCCTGGTCTGAAGGACATCCACTCTCCCTCATTGCCAATCAGCTCATTGGTGGGCTGGTGCGCAAGATGGGCGCGTATACCTTCCAAGAACTCAACCTGAGCGTGGATGATATTGCCTCCATGAGTCACGGCGGTGCCGACCTCTCCTATGACTTCATCACGCGCCCTGCCTATCACCATGCCCTGGTGACGGGTGACACCGAATTTTTACGGCTGATGCTATGCACGGTGCATGAGTATAATCTTGATCCGGCTTCGCTAGTGCATGGCTTGCAAAACCATGACGAGCTGACACTTGAACTGGTACACTTCTGGCAAGTTCACGCCGCTGACCTCTATATGCTGCACGGCAAAGGCTGGACAGGAGCCGATCTGCGGCTGGAAATTCGACGCGAGATGTATGAGCGACTCAGCGGCGTCAGTGCGCCCTATAACCTGCCCTTTGTCGCCAATGGCATTTCAAGCACCACCGCCAGCGTAATTGCCGCAGCGCTCGGTATTCGCAATTTAAATACCCTGACCGAGGCCCATATCGAGCAGATTCGCCAGATACATCTGCTGCTTGCCATGTTCAATGCGTTTCAACCCGGAATTTTTGCCCTCTCTGGGTGGGATCTCGTCGGCGCGCTGCCACTGGAACCGACCGAGGTGGCACACCTGATGGCGGATGGCGACACGCGCTGGATTCACCGCGGAGCCTATGATCTGCTCAATACCAACCCTGGCGCACAAAGTTCCGAGGCAGGAATGCCCCGCGCGCGTGCGCTCTATGGGCCGATCAATGCCCAATTGCGAGATCCCGATTCGTTTGTGTCACAGTTGCGCCAGCTCTTAAGCGTGCGCGAACGCTATCAGCTATACGCAGCGCGCCAGCTTGATATTCCCGACGTGCAAAGTCCAGCATTGCTGGTGATGGTGCACGAATTGCCCGACGCACTCTTGACCCAAGTCACCCTGCTCAACTTCGGTGCTGACGCGATTGACGAGGTGGTGCGCTTGGAAAACATTCGTGCGGGCAGCCTGCTCGATATGCTCACAGGTGAAGTGGTGGGCATGTTGACCGTTACGGGTGACTTACCCGTGCAATTGCCTGGATACACAGGCAAATCCTATCTAATCCAGCCACAGGGGTAAGCTGTCAGCTTCCTCAAAGTATGTAGAAGGGCTTCCCGCTTGAGAAGCCCTTCTACATACTTTGTCAGCCTTAGTTAACCCTGGTTAACTAATCTACTAAGCACCCTTTGCTGCAAATTTCACCTCTATTTGTCCACTGCTTTCACCCTCACCGCACGCCCTGGCAGCTAAATTCGTCCGTAGAGTCGCCAAAAACGATGCTAAGATAGGCCCACGTCTTTTCGCCATTCCATCGTGGAATGCACTTTGCCGTGGAGGCTAGATTTAGAACGCTATGGCCCAATCTGCGCCATCTTATTGCTCAATCCTGGCTCAAGAGCAAGGTTTTGACCCCATTGGGACTGCGTCTCCCTATGATGAGTTGATTCTGATTGAACTGCCGTTGCCGTGGGCCTACCGCGTGTGGGAGTCATCCCATCTGCCTGTGGAGTTGGTGGAATATCTCTTGGACGAGATGAAGAATCGCCAATACCGCTTGCGTATTCTCTTCATTGCGCCCGACAACGAATATTGTCGCCCTGGGTTGTTGCGCGTGCTCCACTTTCAACGTCCTCAAGGGGCAATGTCCATCTTCAAGCGCCAAGAGTATTGGTTGCCCACGGCAGAGATGCCAGCGCTGGTGCAGGCGATCTGTGCCGACCCAACTCAGTTGTCACCTTGGGAAGGGTATCGCCAGCCGGTTGCCGATGCAATACGTGATCTAATGGTCTGCACCCACGGCGCGGTCGATGTGGTCTGTGCCAAGTTTGGCTTTCCTGCCTACAAGCTGTTACGCACACAATATGCCAACGATGCCAACGATGCCAACGACCACAATGCCAACAGTAGCCTGCGCGTCTGGCGCGTGAGCCATTTCGGCGGGCACATTTGTGCGCCCACGTTGATCAGTTTCCCCGATGGGCGCGCGTGGGCCTACATCGGTGCCGAACAAGCACCCCAGTTGGTTCTGAAAGATGGCACACCACAAGAACTCTACGCCAATTATCGCGGTTGGGCAGCACTCTCCCACCCTTTTGCCCAAGTGGTAGAGCGCGAGGTCTGGATGCGTGAAGGCTGGGCGTGGTGGGATTGTCAGGTGGAGGCAGAGATTGTGGCGATAGATGAACAAGCCGGTGAACAAATCGGTGAACAAATCGGGGAAAAAGCACGACCTGCTTGGGGCGAAGTCCATCTGCACTATCTGCGCCCTGATGGTCGCCAGGGACGGTATGAGGCGCGCGTGGAAATGAGCCACACGCTCGATTTGCTTGGCAGCACCAAGAACGAAACCACTCGCCCCTTTGCCCAATATCACGTTACGGCACTTGCACATCTTCCGCAAAATGCGCCTGTTGCCCACTTGGAAGGAATCCTTGCATGAAGAGATTACGTGCAGACCAACTGAGTATTGCCTACGATGGCATCTCCATCATTGAAGAGCTAAACCTAGACGCCCCCGCAGGACGTATTACGGCCTTAGTAGGCCCCAATGGCTGTGGTAAATCCACGCTTTTGCGCGGGTTGGCACGGCTGCTCAAACCCAAGGGAGGCATGGTCTATTTGGACGGCAAGGCCATTCACACCCTGCCCACCAAAGCAGTCGCCCAGCAGATTGGCTTGCTGCCCCAAAGCCCAACAGCCCCCGCAGGCTTAACCGTCTATGAATTGGTGGCACAGGGACGCTACCCCCACCAAAGCTGGTTCCAACAGTGGTCGGCAGAAGATGCGCGCTCTACGCAAGAGGCATTGGCAATCACCGATCTCACGCACATGGCAGATCGTCCCCTCGATACCCTGTCCGGCGGACAGCGCCAGCGCGCATGGATTGCCATGGCGTTGGCTCAAGAGACGGAGATATTGCTCTTGGACGAGCCAACAACCTTTTTAGACTTAGCCTATCAGTTGGAAGTGCTGGACTTGCTGCATGATCTAAACGAACGCGGGCGCACAATCATCATGGTGTTGCATGACCTCAACCAAGCCTGTCGCTATGCCCATCATGTAGTAGCAATGCGCAGTGGCGCAATTATGGCACAAGGTACGCCCCAAGATGTGATGACCCCTGAAGTGGTCAAGGAGGTCTTCCAACTGAATTGCCAGATTGTGGCTGATCCCATCAGCGGCACACCCCTTTGCATACCCATCGGACGCAAACATCAAGCCAAGCCGTACACCACCAATGGCACAACAGCCGTAGCCACACGATTGCCCACAAATCAGCCCCTCTTATCCGCCGCAGGGTAGCCACCGCAGGATAGCCACAGCCAGACATTTGCCTCTTTTGCACACAAATCTAAATCTCCACGCGTAGAGAGATCTCTGCGCGTGTTTGCATTTTGACAGGCATAGACAGTGGCTGGCTGAGAATTGTGGTAGACTTACCAATGCCGTGCAAACAGCGAAAAATTCGCCATTGCGCTTATGCGATGGACGAATCGTAAAACGTTCTACACAACCTTGTTCTATACAAGGTCTGTACAACCAGGTCTGTACAACCAGGTATAATGAGGCCCATAGTTCATCAAAATGGGCTTGCTAGATTGAACGACAGTTGTTTATTTACCGACTACCTACTGAAATAGATTGCCTCCCCAATCTGAAATCCGGAAAGGAAATTCGCTCGTGACGGACGCTCAACCATCCGCACGCCTACCTATCGGGCTGTGTGTTTATGGCGTTGCCTATCTTGCAGGGTTTGTGGGGCGCGGAACACCACGCGTCAATCCCCATCCATTGGATGCCATCGGCATCTTAGAACTGGCTGAGAAATTAGGTCTCAGCGCCGTAGAACTTCCCTTTGGCTATATTGATCCTCAAGAGGACGAGGCTGCGTTAATAGCCTATTGCGACCGCGCCAATGCAATGGGTCTGCGGATTGTCAGCGCAGGGTTGCCAATTGAGGTGGAGCCATTCCGCCGCCATCTTGCGCTCTGCCAACGCCTGGGAATCACCACCGTGCGCTGTGTCCTCAGCAGCGTACTCTGTGGCGACCGTCGCCCCATTGGTGGGTTGGAAGGCTGGCAGCGTCACCTTGAAGAGAAGATTGCCATCTTAAAAGAAATTGCGCCGCTTGCCGAAGAGGCTGGGGTTCGCATTGGCGTGGAAAATCATCAGGATGCCACTTCCGCCGATTTGGTCTATCTCTGCCAGTCAGTCAACAGCCCCAATGTTGGCATTACACTCGACACAGGCAATCCTTTCGCCGTGGCAGAAGACCCTGTGGAATTTGCACGCGCCGTCCTGCCCTATCTGGTGCATGTCCACCTTAAAGATTATCGCATGACCCCGACTGCCGAAGGCTATCGCATCTTTCATTGTGCAATTGGTGCCGGTGAAGTCGATTATCCTGCCCTCTTTGACCTCTTCCGTAGCAAAACTGATCTCATCTGCAACCTGGAGATGGCGGCATTGGGCGAGCGTCACATCCGTCTTCTAACCGATGAATATTGGGGAGGCTTTCCACAACGCCCCATAAGCTCGGTCTTGCCCGTGTTGCGTCGCCGCGATCATGCAGAAGTCGATGTCGAATGGCGCACGGCGTGGGAGATGGGACAGGACAGCATTATGGCAAAGTGGGAGATGGAACGGCTGGTTACAAGCGTGGTCAATATGCAAGAAGTCTTGTTGAATCAGCAGGCGGCTACGGCATAGTCGCACCCTAAACCGAACAAATAATCCAATTTAAAGGAGTATTTTCAATGTCAGATTCCTCATCAGCATCCCCAGTACGCGTCGGCTTGATCGGCGTGGGTGGTATTTGTGGCTTTGTCCATTATCCTGGGCTAGATCGTATTCCTGGTGTGGAGATTGCAGCACTGGCGGATCCCAGCGCAGAGTTGCTGGAAAAACGCCAGCGTGAATGGGAAGTGGATCATATCTATCAAGACACAGCGCAGATGTTGGCGGAAATTAAGCCCGATGCCGTTGTGATTGCCACGCCC
>JBBQIG010000278.1:0-6821 GCA_038324715.1 Anaerolineae bacterium
AGGGCTACCTCAACATGCGAATACCGTCACCCATGATATGACCGAATACCACGCTTTTCGCAAAGTAGCTCCCTCCACACCAGCAGTGATCATCGAGCTTGGTTTCTTGGGCGGCGATCAGGATCTGCTAAGAAATCACGCAGACGTGGTTGCACGTGGAGTTGTCGATAGTATTCTCTGCTTTCTAACTGAACCCGAACCCGTACCCGCCGAACCTATACCCACCGTCGCAAGCTAAAGGATAAGCTCAAAGAATAAAAGATGACCATCAAGCCTCCTTTCCAGCCCATTTTCCACTCGATTGATCGGGCAGACAGTGTCCAGATCAATCGAATCGTTGATATTTGGAACGCAGCCTGTGGCACAGACCTCGCCATTTCGCCCCGTTTCGCCACCTATAACTTACAGCCCAGCCCAGGCGGTCTCCAGAGTGCATGGTTGGTACTTATTGAAGATCAACCAGCCGGCTTCGTTTCGGCATCCTATCTCCATGACCCCACCGTGGTTTCCCACGCTGGTTGGGTCGATGCCATTGCCGTGGCTCCCAACGCCCAGCGTCAAGGCGTTGGCACAGCCATGCTTCACCAGGCAGAAGCATGGCTAAAGCAGCAAGGGAGCCAGACAGTTACGATTGGAGCTGGCCTTCGCCCCTTTGTCCCTGGTGTGCCAGAAAGGTTGGAGACTGTTGATTTCTTCAAGCAGCACGGCTATGGCACAGAGGCAGCACACATAAGCCGTCAATGGGATGTTGCCGCCAATCTAGCCACCTATAAACCACCCTCCACAGTGCGCGAGGTGGACGCCGTAGTACGCCCTGTCCAACCAGACGACCATGAGTTCCTTCTCAGCTTCTTGCAACGTGAATTTCCGACTCATTGGCGCTATGCGTATGAAGAATACCGGGCCGCGGGGGGGCGCGTTTCCGACTATATGGTCTTGTGGACAGAGCGCGGCATTGATGGCTGCTGTCTGATTACCTTTGAGGATTCTCTGCACCCCATCGAACGCTTTTACCCCTATCGCCTTCCCCGCCCTTGGGGCCACCTCGGCTCGATCGGCATTAGCAAAGATCGGCGCGGTCAGGGTCTTGGTGCGACTCTGCTAGATGCAGGCTTACGCCGCCTCCACAACAACGGCGTCAACGGTTGTGTCATTGATTGGACAGACCTCTTAGATTTCTACGCCAAGTTTGGCTTCAACCCCTATCGCAGCTATTGGATGATCTCTAAATCTCTTTAAATCCATCACCAATCTACATGTCATAAAAAGGTACGGCCTCCTGCACACTGGGGGCCGTACCTTTTTATGACAATCTCCGTCGTTTCATCTTAGGAATATCTGCATATTCCAACGACTGTGCAGACCTTAGCACTGTGAAGATGGGCAGGTTCTCTGTGTGCCTTTGTCCCAGAAATGTATTCGAACGCAACATTGTACCCAGGTACTTTGTTCGCATCTAGGCAACTCGCTATGAACTTTACCCAACTCGATTATCTGCTGCAAGCCGCTGTACCCACTGTCGCGCCAGCCCTAGTTTGCCAGGTGGAACAAGCAGGACATCTCCTTTTTGCACGCGGCTATGGGTGGATCAACCCCATGCTCAAGCGGCAGCCTGTATCCAACGAGACACTCTTTGATCTTGCTGCACTCACCCACATCTTCACCACCACAGCTTGCCTGCGTATGCGCGATGCCGGACTGCTGGATTTAGATCAGCCAGTGGCAGATTTCTTGCCAGACTTCGCAGGAACTCGCTACATTGGCCCGGTTGAAGACCCACTTACCAAAGGAGCTGCACCACCGCTGGCAGCATGGCGAGAGCACACCATGCCCCTCAGTGCCACCAGCGTCACTTTTCGCCATCTGCTCACCCACACATCAGGGCTGCCCGCATGGCGCACCCTCTACTCCATCTGTGGCGGCATACCCGAGCGTCCACACACCACACATCGCGCTGAATTGCTGCGCCGCCAACGTGTAGGGCTTGCGGCAATTAGCGGCTTTAATTTTGCCTACCCACCGGGTCAAAGCTATGTTTACAGCGACATTGGCATGATCCTGCTGGGGAATGCGCTAACTGCCTGTGCTGGCGACCCGACCCTTGCAGAAACGCTTTGCAACTGGGTAATAAAGCCGCTGGGGCTTTCAACCCACTTCAACCCATCCACCGTCATGGTAGATCGCATCGCCCCCACCGAATTCTGTGCGTGGCGACAACGGCGGCTCCACGGCGAAGTCCATGACGAGAACGCTGCTGGCTTGGGTGGCATTGCCGGACATGCCGGTCTTTTTGGCACAGCCGCGGATCTTTGCCGGTTGGGCAATCTCTATCTAGACCAGAATGGTGAGCTGCTTCATCGCGCGACAGTTGCCGCCAGCATTAGCGTGCAGCTTGAGACGACAGCCACAGGCGTCCCTTTGTACCAGACAGCAACTCCCCATGCAAATACTTTGACCCTACCTGGTGACATCCGTCGTGGTTTGGGTTGGATGGTCGGCAACAACCTTGAATTATCTGACAGCGCAGCCCTTGGGCCGCGTAGTTTTGGCCTCACAGGCGATACCGGCACCTCGTTATGGTGTGATCCAGATCGCAACCTCGTCGTCACACTCCTCACCAACCGCGTCTATCACGGACGCAATCCAGAACCCCTTAACCAACTGCGTAATAGCGTCCATTCGGAAGTCGTGGCAGCTCTCAACGCCCGCTAATTTTCTCCCCACTCCTGTTGGCAACTCTTACCTAATAACTTGCCCACCCCCTGCTCGAAGCTCTGAGGTTCGAGGAAGATTTTGCTATACCAGTGTTGATATAACACCACAATCTATCTCGAAGCAGCCACAGATCAGTTAGAACATTTAGGCATATTCAAATAAGACAAATGTTCGGAAAAGGTGTAGAATACTCCTGTTTTCCGAACAAATATTCTTTCGCTGATGAAGATAATCTCTAGATTCGCCCTCGCTCAACGAAAGACAAGATGAGATTATGGTTGTCCTTCAAAAGCCAAGCTTGTTCCCTCTGGAGTGTGCCATATGTCAATTGCCTCATCGATAGCCCCACCCGATTCAAACGCAGCTTCAAGAAGTGAATTTCGCGTTGCCGACGAATATCAATACAACCGTTCGTCTGCGCTGCGCTGGATTCTCTCGCATCTACTGCGCTATAAGCACTTCGCAGCCAGCTTCATCTTTGCAAGTTTGATGGCGAGCATACTTTTCTCATCAGTGCCAGTCCTCACCGGACGCGCCTTCAACGAAGTCTTGCAGGCGAATCCCGACCCGCGTCGCCTTCTAACCATCGCACTGCTAATTCTTGCCTTGACCCTTGTTCGCGGCATCTTTGACATTGTCAATGCATTCTCCATCGAAACCCTAGGTCAACGGCTTGAGCGCGATGCGCGCGACGAACTTTATGTCAGTCTTCTAGGCAAGAGCCAGACCTTTCACAATCGGCAACGTGTGGGCGACATCATGGCGCGTGCAACCGGCGATGTGCGCCAGTTGAACCCCATGATGAACCCAGGAGCCTCCCTGATTACCGAATCCTTGATGAGTATCATTACGCCGCTGATCTTCATCGCATTGATTCGCGTCGATCTCTTAATCACGCCCCTCATCTTTCTGCTGGTTCTTGGCTTCTCGCTGCGGCGCTACATGGCGCAGCTATCCCCCGTCTCCGATGCGCAACGCTTCCATTCGGGCGAACTCAATGCCGTGCTCAATGAGACCATCTCTGGCATTGAAGTCGTCAAATCGACTGTGCAAGAGGCTTTTGAGAAGCGTAAATTTCTAGAAACTTCTCAGCGCTATCGTGATTCCTTTATCCAACAGGGAATCGTCCAGGCGCGCTATCTGCCGCTACTTTTCCTCAGCATCGCCATGACAGCAGCCTTTGGTCATGGTCTATGGCTACTTTCTCGCAATGCGCTCACCATTGGAGATTTGGTTGCCTATATGGGCCTTATGAGTGTGTTGCGCTTTCCAACTTTCAACTCTATCTTCACCTTTTCCCTGGTGAGAATGGGCATTGCGGGAGCAGAGCGCATATTGGAACTGATGCGCCAAGAGACCGAACTAGACGAGAACACGACAGGCTATGCAGGGGAGATTAAAGGCGAACTCGTCTTTGACCATGTTACCTTCAGGCATGGCAAAGTGACCATCCTTCATGACCTCTCTTTTCGAGCCGCACCCGGTGAAACCGTTGCCATTGTCGGTCAAACGGGTTCGGGCAAAAGCACGTTGACCAAGCTCGTCAACCGTACTTATGATGTCAACGAAGG
Source organism: Anaerolineae bacterium (assembly GCA_038324715.1). Classification (GTDB taxonomy): domain Bacteria; phylum Chloroflexota; class Anaerolineae; order Caldilineales; family Caldilineaceae; genus QEUY01. The sequence continues at coordinate 4,287 of JBBQIG010000278.1, forward strand.
CAGCATCACTGTGGATGGGGTCGATGTACGCGAGTGGGACTTGGCTTCCCTGCGCTCGCAGATCTCCACCATTGAACAGGACATCTTTCTCTTCTCGCGCTCCGTTGCCAATAACATTGCCTTTGGTCTAGGCACAAAAGCTACCCAGCCCAATATTGAAGCCGCAGCCCATGATGCACAAGCGCATGACTTTATCATCTCTTTCAAGGATGGCTACGATACAATGGTTGGCGAGCGCGGCGTAACGCTTTCGGGCGGTCAACGCCAACGCCTCGCCATTGCGCGCGCATTACTCACTGATCCGCGCATCCTCATCATCGACGACTCCACCAGCGCCATTGACTCTGCGACCGAGGACAAGATTCAGCAAGCCATCAACCGCGTGCTAGAGGGACGCACCACCTTGCTCATCACTCACCGTCTCTCGCAAATCCGCCAAGCAGACAAGATTCTGGTTTTAGACAAGGGTGAACTGGTAGACCAAGGTACTCACTCTGAGCTTCTTGCCCGTTGCGCCCTCTATCAACGCATCTTTGCACGCTACGAATAGGAAAAAGTTTCACACAAAGTTTTTGCTCGCTCACGTTTGCATCCACAACTGCATTTACGACAAACACTGAAAGGAAACTTACCCGATGGGCTTTATCATGGATGGGCTGGATAGTGAAGCCTATGACCGCACCTATTCCGACCGCCAACTCCTGGATCGAATCTACAGCTACTTCAAGCCACACCTCTCCTCCATGACAGTGGTTGCGGGGATGATCGTGCTAAACTCTGGCATGGATGCCGTGTTGCCCTTGCTCGTTGCGCGTGGCATTGATTCGTTGGCGGATGGCAGCGACTTCGCCAAAGTTGGCTGGCTACTACTTGCCATTTTTGCCTCTGGCATTCTCGCTTGGCTCTTCAACTATATCCGTCAAGCCTACAGTGCGCGTGTTGTAGGCCATGTCGTCTATGAAATCCGTCGCGATGCCTTTGACGCAGTGATGGCGCGCGATATGTCTTTCTACGATGAATTCTCAACGGGCAAAATTGTGAGCCGAGTCACCTCCGACACACAAGACTTTGCCAATACAGTTACCTTGACGTTGAATTTAATGAGTCAGATATTGCTTGTTGGCATCATCTTCACCATTCTGTTCACCATCAATGTGACCCTCGCCCTGATTGCCGCCGCAATTTCGCCCCTGATTGTCATCACAGCCCTCGCCTTCCGCCGTGTGGCGCGCACGACAACGCAAAACGCACGCCGCGTCTTGGCAGAGGTCAATGCCAACGTTCAGGAATCGATCACCGGCATTGCTATCGCCAAGAACTTTCGCCAAGAGCAAACCATCTACGACGAGTTTCGCCAGGTCAACCAGCGATCCTACTCCATCAATCTGCGCCAGGGCTATGTCTTCAGCGGCATCTTCCCCATCTTGGGAACCATTGCGGGCATCGGCACAATGTTGGTTGTCTATTTTGGGGGAATCTATGTGCTTGATGGCAGCGTTTCCGCAGGCGATTGGTTTCTCTTTGTCGAAAGTATTGCGCTCTTTTGGTTTCCCCTCACAGGCATTGCTTCCTTCTGGAGCCAATTCCAGCTTGGGCTATCCGCCAGTGAACGAGTCTTTGCGCTGATTGATGCTGACCCGCGTGTTGTGCAAACGGATAATCACCCCGTGTCGCACATTGAAGGCAACATTGAATTTCGTGAACTCGATTTTCGTTATACCGACCAGGAACGGGTCTTGGAGAAGTTCAATTTCACCATCAAGGCGGGCGAAACAGTTGCGCTGGTGGGTCATACAGGCGCAGGCAAATCGAGCTTGGGCAAGCTCATTGCTCGTTCCTATGAATATCAAGATGGGATGCTATTGATAGATGGTCAGGATATTCGCGCCTTTAACCTCAATCAATATCGCCGTCACCTGGGAATTGTGCCACAAACGCCCTTTCTCTTTACCGGGACAATTGCCGACAACATCCGCTATGGCAAGCAAGATGCGACAGAGGAAGAGGTTATTGCAGCCGCAGAGAGTGTGGCTGGTGGCGACTGGCTTGCGGGCTTGCCCCAAGGTCTAGAGACAGAAGTGGGCGAAGAAGGACGCGGCATCTCCATGGGGCAACGCCAACTCGTAGCGCTGGCACGCGTGGTGCTGCAAGACCCCGCCATCTTGATCCTTGACGAAGCCACAGCCAGCGTCGATCCACTGACAGAAGCCTTAATTCAAGAGGGTTTAGTCGAGGTGATTCAAGAGCGTACAGCCATTGTAATCGCCCACCGGCTGTCCACAATTCGCTCCGCAGATCGCATTGTTGTTCTACGCAACGGGCAAATCATTGAAGAGGGCAACCACACCGATCTGGTCGCCGCTGGTGGGCACTATGCCGAACTCTACAACACCTACTACCGCCATCAATCTCCCGACTACCAACCAGTACAACCAGTAGTAGCTTGATCCTTCACGTTCCATTCCCCTTCCTTGGAGCTTCCAGAGTCTACTGCAAAAAGGGTAGGGTCTGTGGGCAACAGGGAAGGTCGCGCGA
>JBBQIG010000279.1:0-6778 GCA_038324715.1 Anaerolineae bacterium
GCAGTGGAGATGGCGCAACCCTCGCAGATCTCTGTAACGGTCTCTAGTACCGCAGGGTCACCTGTCGTTGGTGCAGAAGTCGCCTGGATCGATGCACGCACAGGCTATACTTATACTTCGACCACTGATGAAAAAGGCGATGCGCTAGTGACAATCATGTTGAGCGGCAAATATACCCTAGAAGTACAAAACGGTCCGACTATGGTTAGTGTTGCTGGAATTGAACTTAGCGGGAATACAGTTACGGGTAGTATAGTGGCTGATAACCTTACTTTTGCTTATGCTGCTAAGGCTGTGGTGGATCCCGTGATGCATCCAACTGACCAGCATTACTATCTGCCACTGCTAAAGACTCCTACACAATAATGTGTGATAAACGATTTCCAATAGTTTTAACCCCTGGTTTTCGCGATGATCAGCGCAAAGTCTTGCGGTTGGTGGCACTGCTCAAGCGCAGAGAACGCCAGCCCGTTGTCATCTCGCCCCAGCCGACAGATGCTAGCGTGGGGATTGATACTTTGGCTGTGACATTGGCACAGGAGATTGATGCGCAACTTGGGCCTGATCAGCCCATTGATTTCTTTGGCTTTAGCATGGGGGGGCTGATTGGGCGTTATTATTTGCAAGCATTGGGGGGAGCCGAGCGGGTGCGGCGGTTTGTGACCTTGGCAACGCCCCATCGCGGTTCGTGGACGGCACGGTTGCTGCCTGTGCGCCCTGCATTGGCTCAAATGTACCCGGATAGCGATTTTCTGGCGGAGTTGAATCGTGATCTGGCGCTCTTGTCTGCGTGTGATTTTATGGCCTTGTGGACTCCCTTTGATCTCTCTGTCACCCCGGCGCAACATGCCTATCTGCCGACCCTCGGCGAGCGTCGCCTCTTTTCGCCTTTTCATGGCACGCTGCTCCATGATCCAAACGTGCTGCGTGAGGTGGCGCGTTGTTTTGTGCCGTAGGGTCTAGCAAGACAGGAACTTGGATCGAGGCTGATGTGAACTTCCTCGGAACTGGGAGTTCCAAGGAAGGGGGATGGTTGATTTAAGGTTCTTGCAGGTAGAGTGGTTGCAGTGTTGCCACGTCATCTGCGTGACCGAGGGCAAGCTGTTCTGCTGCCAAGTGTGCCAGAACTCCTGCGCGCCGCATGGCATGAATGCCATCGATAAGGGTGACATGCTTCAATGCTGCCACTGCGTTTACCAGGTCGGGTGCGGGTTCGCCCACCAACCAGAGCGGGTGATCTGCGCGGGTGGCTAATGCCTCTGCAAAGTCGTCTGCACTGCCTGCGTGGTGGTCAGTGGCGGTAGGGTGATAGATGCCATTGGCAAAAATGGCCCAGTTGTAACGCCCGCGCCCTGCTTGGATATAGGCCCAAATCACGGCAGAAGTTGCTTGGGCAATGGCAAGCCAGGGGGCGGCAGTCACAGTCAGCGTGGGTATTCCGACCACCCTGGGTGGGGTGGGCAGACCTAGCCCAATGCCCTTGATTGCGCTGAGACCAATGCGTACCCCTGTGAAACTGCCGGGTCCCGTGGTCACGGCTAAGGCTGTAAGCTCTGCGGGCTGCACACCCACATGCATCAGCAATGCCTGTGCTGTGGTGAGCAGTTCTTGGGTGTGGCGGCGGCGTGCTTGCCAGGTACTTTCTGCCAGCAACACCTTGTTCGCCAGGTCATAAACGGCGACGGATGCGGTGACAGTGGCTGTGTCAACGGCGAGCAGCATTGATATCACTTGCTAATGGGGTTCGCAAAGCTGTCAGAACTTCATCAATGGCAGGGGTAGCGGGTGCATCCTTGAAGTCAGCAAGACGCTGATAAACATCTGCAGCCGCTTCGTGAAAGCCACTCGGCATCCCTGCCGCCGCAAAGGTGGCGGCGATCTCTTCCATTTCGCCTGTAAAACGCCAAGCCTTGGCTGTGACCTCACGCACCTTGCGCTCGTTCTCTTGCCCTGCGCTTGATCCGTCCCGTCCCCACTCTGCCATCAACGCATCACGCACACCCAACCCTTCCGCTGCACCCACTACCGCGGTCAATAGTGCTGTGGTTCCTTTGGTATAGGCGGCATAACACATTTTGAGTGCGGAGGCTTTGCCGATTTCCTCCCCCATCGTTACGGTTCCCAAGGGTCCCGCTGCAAAACAGGCGGCAACTTGCTCTGCATCTGGACCCGATAGATAGAGCCAGGTTGTGCCTGGTTTCCAGGCTGGACCGCCGACAATGCCGCCATCGACAAAGGTGGCACCGCCGCCTGTTACTTGGTTGGCAATGCTTTGGGCGCGTTGGGGGGCAATGGCGTTGGCATCAACAAAAATGCCTTCGAATCCCAATGCCATGACTTCGCTAGCCACCTCTTCGGCAGCATGGGGTGGGCATACGCTGACGATGATTTCACAGGTGCGACAGAGATCGGCCAAAGCGCCAGCATCTTGCAAGCCCTGCTGCTCGGCACGCGCGTGACTTTGCTTACTGCGTCCTTCTCCCACCCAATAGACTGTGCAGCCACTTTGTTTGGCGCTAGCCGCCACCGAAATGCCCATTTGTCCAGGGTGAAGTATGCCAAAGTTAGTCATGGGAATAATCTCCATCTCTTTGAATTAAGCCAGCAATAGATTGCCGTGTAGTTTCACTTGTCTTGCATATTTGGGAATTGTTGGTATATTTTATAGCAAAATAACGAACTTGGTTCTATGGAGGTATGATGGACGCCACTACTGTTACCGTATCTCTTCCTACCGATGTATTACGTGACGTTGAGCGCATTGCCCATGAGCGCAAAGTTTCGCTTGATACCTTAATGGCAGAGACACTCGCCCAACTTGTTCAGTTCGAGACTGAATACGCTGCTGCCAAAGCAGATCATCTGGCACTCTTAGCCCAAGGCTTTGACTTGGGTACAAACGGTATGCGACTTGGATCACGCGATGACCTTCATGAACGGCATTAGCGGGTATCACTTTGTTGTTACTAATGTCCTGGTCTATGCACATGATACTTCTGCTGGAGACAAGCAAGTACGTGCACAGGAACTAATTGCTCACTTATGGGAGACCAGACTAGGCTGCTTGAGTCTTCAAGTGCTACAAGAGTTTTGTGTGACTGTAACGCGCAAAGGTTTGCGTCCGCTACCGACCGCAACTGCGGTTCAGGTAATGCGAGATTTGTCATACTGGCAAGTACATCGACCCACTGTAAATGATTTGATTACTGCCGCAATGATCCAACAGCAATATCAGCTATCCTATTGGGACGCTCTAATTGTCAATAGTGCCAAGCAGATGAACTGCACAACAATCTGGTCAGAGGATTTCAATACGGGCCAGTCCTATCAAGATATCCTAGTTCGATCCCCATTCCAATAAATCCTGTACTTGCTACACGCCTGCCCGACTAAGTTGTTCCACCGCATACTCCAACAGCGCAGTCACCTGCTCTACCGGCACACCGCCCCCCTGGGCAAATTCGGGACGACCACCCCCGCTGCCACCGAAGGCTTTCAACGCATCACGCAATAGATTGCCCATGTGAATCGTCACATCTGGGCTGCGGGCAAAGATTACCGTGGCATTGCTGCCCGCGGTTGTTGCCAGCAATGCAATCATGTTGGGGCGCGCTTGCAACAGATTCGCCAGCGTCTTAACTGCATCCACAGAGCGATCCGCCCACTTCTGCACGACTACTTGGGTATCGCCAATGGTAACGGCTGTTGCCGCGACCCCTTCCACTTCATAGCCCAACAACTGTGTTGTAAGTTCATCGACTTGACGTTGAAGCGTCTTCACTTGCTCTTGTCCACGCGCCAACAACTCTGGCACTTGTGCGATGTCGGTGCTGTAAATGGCCGCGGCTTGGGTCAGCAATTCATGTTTATGAATATAGTCCGCCACGGCACGCTTGCCACAGAGAAAGGTTACGCGTGTCTGTCCGCGCCGTCGCTCCTGGCGCACCACTTTAATGGGGCCAATTTCGCCAGTGGTCTGCACATGCGTGCCGCCACAGGCTGAGTAATCCACTTCCTGGATTTCGACAATACGAATCTCGCCTTTGACCTTTGGCGGGCGACGCAAAGGCACGCTCGCCAACTCTGTCTCGTTGACGAAGTAGGTGCTGATCGGCAAGGCAGCATAGATCATGTCGTTGGCTGCTTGCTCCACCTGGGTTAACTGTTCGGGTGTGACTGTGGCGGCATCCAGATCGAGTGTAGATTCATCCTCACCAAAGTGAACAGAGACAGTCTCCATCCCCAAGAGCCGGTAGAAGAGTTGCGAGAGCAGATGCTGTCCAGAATGTTGCTGCATGTGATCATAGCGGCGTGCCCAATTGATTGTCCCTAGCACGGCTTTGGGGAGCGTACTCCCATCGCTTAAATCATCAGGTAGCGCTGCCAAAATGTGGTAAATCTGCCCACCTTCCCCCACAACGACATCAACAATGGGCCATTCGTTGATCGTCCCCAGATCGTGCGCCTGTCCACCAGAGGTAGGATAGAAGTAACTCTGATCCAGCAGCAAGGCGGGACGACCTTCATGTTCGCTCAGCGCCAGCAGTGTGGCGTCGAATTGGGTTGTGTAGGAATCTGTATAGTAGGAACGGTGTGTCATGATCTTTGTGTCGCTCGTTATGAATTTGCCACTATGACTACTACTGTTCTGTTTGATTCAGTGACTAGATCTTCAGTGCCTAGATTTATAGTGTGCTATACAATAGGGACCAGTACAAAAGCAAAGAAAATTAAGATAAAAGAGAGGTCATCTATGCAACTCTATCTTGTGCGACACGGACAAAGCTATGTGAATTTGAAAGATTGGGCCAACGGCAATACCGACGAAGGGCTGACCGACTTGGGTCAAGCGCAAGCCCAACGGCTAGGGACTTGGTTGCCGACCCATCTGAGCAAAATTGATGCCCTTTATGCCAGCACCATGAAGCGTGCGCGCGAGACTGTGGCAACCATTGTCGGCACGTATGGCGTGGAGATCCAATTCGACGACCGCTTGCGCGAGATTGGCAACAACAAGGCTGACCACTCGCCTTGGCCCAATGATGCACTGCCTAAAGACTATGCTGATTACTGGGCAACCGCCCGCCCCTTTGCACCCACCGCCCTCAATGTTGAATCCTCCGAATCCTACATGCACTTTCGCATCCGGGTTGGCATGTTGGTTGAAGACTTAATCGAGCGTCACCTGGATCAAATCGTCGTTGTGGTGGCGCATGGGGGCGTGGTGGAAGCTGTCTTTGACCACGTCTTTAATATTGGCCCCTGGCGACGCTGTGAAGTGTGGGATCACAATACAGCAATCACCCATTTTGAGTTTGTAGAACATGCGGGTCGCGAGACCTGGCGCTTGCACTATCACAACCGAATCGAACATCTGGTTGGGTTGGAATCGACAAGTTCGATAGGCTAAGCTGAGCGAACAAGAGATTTGACCGATTTACAACTCGATTAGCTGCGCACCGGGGCCGGTTGGGCTGATGTAGACTTCGGGCCAGATGTTGGCGAGCTTTGGATATTTTTCATAGATAGCATCTGCCATGGCTTGCTCCCGCCCCGGTTTTACCAGTGCCACGGCACAACCGCCAAAGCCTGCCCCTGTCAACCGCGCGCCATAGCAGCCATCGACGCTACGCATGGTCTCCACCATGGCATCCAAGGCTGGGCTGCTCACCTCGTAGTCGTCGCGCAGGCTGTCGTGGCTGGCATTCATCAATTGGCCTACAGTGGTGAGGTCATTGTTTCCCAGTGCCACCACAGTTTGCAAGACGCGCTCGTTTTCGCTCACCACATGGCGGCATCGTTGATAGACAACGGGCGAGAGCATGGACTTGTATTCTTCCAACTGGCTTGAAGTTACATCGCGCAAGGCTTGCACCTCGGGCAGAACTACCTGGAGCTTGGCAACGCCCTCTTCACATTGGCTGCGACGCTCATTGTAGGCGCTACCTGCCAAAGAACGGCTGGCTTTGGTGTTGCCAATCACCAACGCTGCCTCTTTGGGCAGGGGAATCAACTTGTACTTTAGGCTGCGACAATCAATGAGCAGTGCATAACCCTCTTGGCCTAACATGCTGATAAATTGATCCATAATGCCACAGTTGACGCCGACGAATTCGTTTTCGGCGCGCTGGGCTGCCTGTGCAATCTGAACGCTGTCGAGCGCGTCACTTTGTTCGGAGGCGGCTAAGAAGGCCGTAGCAGTAGCGGTTTCCAGCGCAGCCGAACTGCTTAACCCGCTGGCACGCGGCACATTGCCACTGATAACGCCGTCAAAGCCGCGCAACGGCACGCCCATCTCCTGTAAGACCGAAGCCACACCTTGCACATAGTTAGTCCAGAGCGATTCTTTGTTAAAGCTTATGTTGTCCAGGCTAAACTCATATGACTGATCATATTCCAGCGAGTAGACCCGAACCGTCTGGTCATCGCGCGGGCGCAGGGCAATGCGAATATCGCGCTTAATGGCAACCGGCAGCACAAAGCCATCTTTGTAGTCGGTATGCTCACCGATGAGATTGACGCGACCTGGACCGATGGCAAGCAGGGTGGGCGCTTGCTCAAAACGACTTGAAAATTCGTCGATGATCGCCTGGTTACGTTGTTCACCATTTTTCATGTTTCGTCCTCTTCTCTGTCTATATCTTCTGTGTCTATCTGTATTTATTCGCTCTTCAGGTTCCAGATGTGCTTTGGCTTGTTATGGGGCATCACCTAGAAATTACATCTTCTGATCGCCGTAGGAGTGCATAGAGATTCAAATTGCCCTCTTTGCCATCGG
>JBBQIG010000280.1:0-6777 GCA_038324715.1 Anaerolineae bacterium
TGCGTCTTGAATCGCGGTTTCCTCATCTGTAACAAGGACAACGAACCAATCCGCATGGTCGGCAGCATGATTGATCTGACGGAACGCAAAAATGCCGAGCAAGCGCTGCGTGCCAGTGAAGAACGATTCCGTGAGATGGCAGAGACCATTGAAGATGTCTTCTGGATTTGGGATGGTCAACAAAACCGCATCCTCTATGCCAGCCCGCGCTATGAAGCCGTCTTTGGGCGTAGCCGTGAGGAATTATATCAAGATGCAACCAGCTTCCAGCGCAACATCCATCCAGATGACCTGCCGCGGCTACAGGCAGCCGTAGAAGCGGATCCCCATTCTATCGAACTTGAATACCGCCTGCTGCTCCCCAACGAGCAAATTCGTTGGGTCAGTGTGCGTACCTTTCCCGTGCGTGATGCAACGGGCAAGGTGATTCACTCGGTGGGTGTGGGGCGAGATATTACCCTGCTGGTACAAACCACCGAACAACTGCGTGCCTCAGAGCAGCAATACCGGCTCTTGTTCAAAAGCAATCCAATGCCCATGTGGGTCTTTGATCATGAAACGCTCGCCTTTCTAGCCGTGAACGATGCCGCAATCGAACATTATGGCTATTCAGAAGCCGAATTCCTGAGCATGACCGTGCGCGATATCCGACCCGCGGAAGATCTGCCCAGAATGGAAGAGGCGATTGCGAATAGCCTCAAGCACAAGCAAGATTCCGGGCTTTGGCGGCACATCAAAAAAGATGGCACGCTGATTGATGTGGATACCTCAGCCGACAATATCATCTTTAATGGGCAAAAAGCACGGATTGTGCTGGCAAAGGATGTAACTGCCCACCTGCAAGCCGAAGCTCAAGTCCGCGAGCAAGCTGCGCTGCTGGACAAAGCCCAAGACGCGATCATCGTGCGCGACCTCACCCATCGCATCACCTACTGGAATCAGGGTGCCGAGCGGCTTTATGGCTGGAGCGCAAAGGAAGCCATTGGTCGCAATGCCGACGAATTGCTTTATAAAGATGGGGGGATCTATCACAAAACGCACAAGCAAGTTCTGGAAAATGGAGAGTGGTTTGGCGAGCTACAACAGGTTGACAAGCAAGGTAGAGATCTACGGATCGAAGCCCGCTGGACGCTGGTGCGCGAGCAGGATGGCACTCCCAAGTCAGTCCTTGCGATCAATACAGATATCACAGGACGCAAGCAACTAGAGGAACAATTCTTGCGTGCCCAGCGCATAGAAAGTATTGGCACGCTTGCAGGAGGCATTGCCCACGACCTCAACAATGTCCTGGCTCCAATTTTGCTCGCCTTGACCATGCTAAAGCAGAAGCCGCGCACAGCAAGCGAGCTAAAGCTATTGACCATCATGGAAAACAGCGCCAATCATGGTGCTGATATGGTGCGCCAGGTGCTTTCCTTTGCGCGTGGCGAGGAACGTCAGCACACAATAGTCAACCTGGGCCAAATTGTCCAGGAGTTAGACAATCTCATCCGCGATACCTTTGACCGCAGTATTCAGTTCCAGGCGAGTGTTGATGACGATCTTCCACCTATCCTGGGCGACTCAACCCAAATTCATCAGGTGTTGCTCAATCTCTGCGTCAATGCGCGCGATGCCATGCCCAACGGTGGCAAACTAGAGATTTCCATCACCTCGCTAGCCTTGGAAACCCAACAAATCGGGGTTGTGGACCAGATGAGCCGCTATGTTGTCATCAAAATTACCGACAGTGGCATGGGGATTCCCGCCGCCATTCAAGACCGCATCTTTGACCCCTTCTTCACAACCAAAGAAGTGGGCAAAGGCACAGGCTTAGGGCTGGCAACAGTGCAAGTTGTGCTCAAGAATCACGGCGGCTTTGTCCACATGGACAGCCAAGAGGGTCACGGCACCGAGTTTACCATCTATCTACCTGGCTATGAAGAAGATCCCGCCCCAAACAACGCATTCGCCACACCACCCATGTTTCATAGCGGTGACGAAGTAGTATTGGTCGTGGATGATGATGAAGGCATACGGTTCATTATCCAGGAGACACTCGCCGCATTTGGCTATCGAGTCTTAACTGCTGCGGATGGAGCCGAGGCAGTCGCCATCTATCAAGAACGTCCACAGGAGATCGACCTCGTCATAACCGACATGATGATGCCTGTCATGGATGGCTTTACCACCATTCAACACCTGCGCCAGATTAACCCGCAGGTAAAAATCATTGCTGCCAGTGGTCTAATTTCCAATGATACGCTCTCCAAGGTAAAAGATATGGGCATTAAGCACTTCCTGCAAAAGCCCTTCGGTGCGGAGACCTTGCTCAAGATAATTGCCGAGATATTGGCAGAAAAGAGCATTTCGAGTTGATGACTGGAGACAACAATCCCATAAACCATAACAGATAGAAGTACACTCTCCAGCCTCGAATTTCTAGCTACACAAAGAGAATACGTAACCACTACGTTTGATTTGCATCGTCGAATCCACTACAATCAACTGCGGTCTCTCCGCATGGGCTTCCCACTTTGGCCCCAAAACACCCCATCTGAACTTCGCTAACTTACCTTAGCAGAAAGATTAAAGATGAAACGTGTCGCCTGGATTCTGATGCTGGTACTCAGCTTGCTGACCCTAGAGGGCAATTTTGCCCATGCCGAAACACCGCTCGATGTAGGACGCTGGCTCAACTATGCTTCGGCAGAATTGGGTCTTGCCCCCAACACCTCTTTCAGCACCGTCGCCATTGATAATCAAGCACGTATTTGGGTTGGCACCGAAAATCAAGGCATCGCCCTCTTTGATGGCGCAAGCTGGACACGCTATACCCAAGCCGACGGATTGGTTGATGACCGCATAGAGCGCATCACGGCGACAGGTGAGAGCGTCTGGATCGCCACAAGAGGGGGTGTCAGCCATTTCCTGCCCCCCAACAATTGGACGAATTACACCACCAGCAATGGTGTCAACGGCAACGATCTACCGAGTAACGACATCCGTGCCATCGCACGGCGATCCTCCCAAATTGTGGGCTTGTCCACCTACCTCTTTGCCACCACGAGCAATGGCATTGCCGATTGTGCGCTATTCGGCGACCCCGATGATCTAAACTGCGCCTACTTCACTGAAGCCAACTCTGACCTCATCAGCAACTTTGTCTATGATCTGGAGAGTACACCCGACGGTGATGCGTGGATTGCCTCTAGCGGCGGTGTCAATCGCCTCGCCGGTAGCACCATAACAGCTTACACTCCTGCCACCGCTCCTGGCTGCCCACAAATTGACCAAGCCAGTGATATTGCCGTGGATGCAAGCCGCGGGCGCGTCTGGGTGGCGCTTGCCAATGGCATCTATGATATTGACGGCAGACCGGGTGAAGGCGCATGTCTATATGAAATGGCAACTGATACCTGGCATCACTTCCATGAAGACAATTCCGGCCTCGCCGATAACACCGTGTTAGATCTTGCCATCGACAATGAAGGCCGCGCCTGGTTTGCCACCAACCCCTATAACAACACATCCCCTGGTGGCGTCTACCTCTGCACGTGGATCGATGGCACCTGCTATTGGGAAGAATATGGAACAGGTGATGGCCTTGCTAGCAAGAGAGTAAGCGCAGTCGCCACCAACCTTGAGCGCATCTGGTTTGGCACGGCAGACGCAGGAATCAGCACCTTTGCCCCCCGCTGGCAACGACTCGATGTCGAAGCACAAGCTCTCCTCGACACAGGAGATGCCCTCTGGGTGGGTACAGCCAACGAACTCAGCCGAATGAACTATCCCAGCGAAAGCTTGACGCAGCAGATTCCTGATGTCAATGTCCAAGCCCTGCTCGCGGTCACCAGCACCAACAGCAGCGACCTGTGGGCAGCGACTCTAGATAAGGGCCTATGGCACTGGAATGGGAATGCGTGGGAGCAGTTTGCGACAAGTAATTCGGAGATTGCCTCTGATGCCCTCCTGGCGCTGGCGCATGACCAGAGTGGGCGCATCTGGGTCGGCACCGAAGCGGCGGGCGTGCTGGTCTATGATCCCGTTGCCGACGCCTGGAGCCAATTCACTGGCGCGCCCTTCCTGCCAGCCAATCGCGTGCAAAGTCTCGCTGTAGGCATTGGCGGCGACATCTGGCTTGGCACCAACAATGGCCTAGCACATTACACAGGAAGTACCTGGGAGACCATTGACAATGCCTCACTCCCCGGCACCAACATCCTCTCGTTAGCCGTCAACGCAGCAGGTGACCTTTGGGTGGGCACTGCCACTGGGGTAGCGCGTTGGAATGGAACAACCTGGACAACATTCACCCCCGTCAATTCGGACTTGCACAATGGCAGAGCCAGCGCCCTTCTGATCGGCACAGATGACCGCGTATGGGTTGGCACAGAAGCAGGAGCCTCTGTCTACAATGGCACTTCTTGGACGACCTACCGCGGGCTGAATTCCGGCTTGCGCAACGAGCGCGTGCGCGCCATGGCCTTGAATCCCGAAGGGCATATCTGGTTTGGCGGCGTTGCCTATATGCAAACCGTCGCCTATGCAGGCAACATCACCCTGCGCTCCAATAGCACTGAACCACTGGGGCAACCTGCACCCACGATCACCAGTTTTGCACCCACATCGGCTATTGTCCAGAGCATAATTACTATTAATGGCGCTCACTTTGCGCCTGAAAATATTGTTGAGTTTTCAGGCGCATCGGGCTGGGCATCTGCCGAAATCCTCACGCGCAATGATAGCTCCCTCACTGTACGTGTCCCCGTAAGCGCGCTCTATGGCCCCATCCGCGTGCGCAATGGCAGCAGCACCGGCACCAGTGCCACCAAATTTGGCCCTTTACCCCAGATCAGCTCGTTCAGCCCTGCCAATCAAATTGTCAGCGGCGAAGTCGAGATTAGCGGCAGCAGCCTCGCCAGCCCTGGCTTCACCGAGGTTCGCTTTGGCGACAGTGCGTGGAGTTCGCTGGCAGTCCTCGAAGAACGCCCCGGCTTGCTGCGCGTGCGCGTGCCTGCCGATGCCACCAACGGCCCCATCCGCGTGCGTACACCAGCCGGTGAAGCCTCTAGCGCCGCTAATTTCGCGCGTGGTGCAGGGGGATTCAAAATTTTTGGCTATGAAGTTCATCAAGGGCTGCCCCAATATCCGCTGGTCGCGGGCAAAAACACAGTAGTACGCGTCTTTGTCGGCACGGATAACCCCAACGGTCTCTGTGCCTATGCCGATCAAGCTGTGCTGCAAATTCTCAGTGGCGCTGACCAGTGGGCCTATCTCGCCAACCTTGCCAACGGTGGCATCGCCAACAGCGGAGAGTTTTGCAACAGCATCCAACAAGTCTCCAAAGATGGCAGCATTGACTTCGTCATCCCCGGCGAAATTTTAGAGGCAAACCGCACCTACTTCATGGGGGTAGGCGCTTCCATGCGCTTTATCAATCACCCCGCGCGTGATCTGGGATCCTATCGTTTTGCCGCCACCGACAACATCCGCATTCATGCGTCCATTCCAGCGTGGATCAATGACGCAACGCAATCAATGGCACTGGATACCAGCATGAGCACCCAAGCGCGCACCTATCCCGTGCGTGATGGTTGGGGCAGCATCGGCGGCGACCAGGGGATGCAAATCACCATGCGTAACTATCCCGTCTGCGATGGCACGGCAACGGCCTTCTGTGGTGAGGGTTATCTATGGGATGTGTGGCAGCAGAATCCGGCAGGTCAAGTGCGCGCCTGTACAATTGAGAATACGCTTGCCAATGGCAACGACAATGGCAGCATCCTCACCTTCAATCCAGGCACGCTTAGCGCAGGGCGCGAAGATTCACGCGTCTTTCATGCACGTGTGCGTCCTGGTCAAACAATTCCAGCCGACCCGCGCACCTTGCTCAACGTCACCGCCAACAACGGCATCCAAATCACCCTTGAAAGCTCTAGCAGCCTCAACACCTCGCGCTGTGGCGCAACAACGATTGCTGGCGTCATCCGCTATGTAGTGCGCTATCGCAACACGACCACCAGCAATCTGCAACCGCAAATTAACATCGACTATGACCAAACCAGACTCGCCCTCTATGGTGCAGGCGGGATCATGGCGGGCAGTGGCAACACCTTTACCACACAGACCATGCCTGGGGTCTATTGGAATGGTGGCGGCTGGTTGCCTTCACGCCACGATGCACCCGTTGACGAAAATTACAACGGCGTGATTGATGCCAGCGACATGGCTTTCTTTGTGGTCGAGTTGGAAGATTGGAACAGCACAACCGGCGGATTTTCGCGTTCGACCAATCTCACTTTGGTCGGCCCTGGGGATCTGATCCGCAGCTTCAACGATGCCAACAGAAACAACCAACATGACAGCGGTGAAACACGCTCACAATTTGTCCAGCGCGGCGACAATGTGCAAAAGTTGCTTTGGAACATTCCCTTTGCCTACATGACTGACTACAACGCCACCGCACCGCTAGACGCTGATTTTTCTGGCTTGCTCTTCATGCCGGGGATCAACGCCTTTATGGGCCCAGGGCAAGGGCGATGCTTTGATGGATGCACCAAACCTGGCTATCAGTTCTGGACAAACGTCAGCAACACCACCGTCTTTGGACAGGAGCTAGGCCACAGCTTGGGCATGGTGCATAAGGATTCGCCCAACAACGATGGCGGCACACACACGCTCAACCCACGCATCAGCTATGTTCCTGCGGGCTACAACACCACGGCACGCACTGTCGTGTTGGGGCCAGATATGAAGTCGATCATGTTCGGCACTGAACAGTCACCGGCTCAAGAA
>JBBQIG010000281.1:0-6777 GCA_038324715.1 Anaerolineae bacterium
AGTATCTACCGCATGGGTGAAGGCTATGTGGCCTCATGGGTCAGCTTTGCGGGCCTGATGGTCGGTCTAGCAGTTGCCGCCTACACCTGGAATTGGTGGTGGGACTTCTCCATTTCCAAAGGGCCACGCATCTGGCTACCCGCCTATCTGGGCCATGCAGGGGCTATCGTCGCCACCTTGCTCGGTCTGTTGGCAGTCTATCTTCTGGTGCTATGGTGGGAGAGTCGTGGTGGCTTGACCATGCCAGAGATGGCCTTTATCAGCAATGATGAGGAGAGCTTTGGCGGCAAGTTGCGCGACAGCCTGCGCCGCTTCTTTGTCCACGGTTGGCCCATTGCCACGGGGGGTGCAGTGCTCGGTTTTCTCAACGTGCTCATGTTCCTCAACTCCCATCCTTGGGGCTTTACAGGAGAAGTTTCACGTTGGGTTATTGGCTTCACCACCAGCCTTGGCGTCGGTCCTGGCGAGCTACAGGGTGCCGCCAGCCTTCCCGGCTGTGCACTAGAAGTTGCCGATTCGGGCATTCTTCATCACATGCTCTTCTTAGTCTGGGGCATGGTCTTTGGTTCCTTCATTGCCGCGCTCTTTGCAGGTGAGTTCAAAATTCGTTTCCCTCGCCAAAAAATTCGCTATGCTCAAGCGGTCGGCGGCGGCGTGGTCATGGGCTATGGCGCGGGGCTGGCAATGGGCTGCACCATTGGCGCATTCTTCTCAGCCATTCCCTCGCTGGCAGCCAATGGCTGGTTCTTTGGCCTCTTCCTCGCCATCGGGGCATGGATAGGCACGCAAGTGATACAGCGCATTGAATAGTGCTAGATCAGAATAATGCGACATAACTTAGTTGAGTAGCTAACGAACAAATCTATATTGTCATTCCGAATTGTCATTCCGACGCAGGGGGAATCACTCCCTCTTGTCACTATCCCAGAGGAATATCCCTTCTGGAAGGAGAAACGCATGTCACTCAAACAGTTAGATGTACGCGGCGAAATCTGCCCCTACCCAATGATGAAGACCGTGCAAGCTCTCAAGAAATTGGGCGCAAATGATCTAGGGCTAGAGGTGATCACTGATCACGCCCCAGCCCTAGAAACAATCCCCACCCAAGCCGTCCGCTTGGGCTATGATGCCACCATCGAAGAGACGGGCACTCCCGAATGGCGCATCACCCTAACACGCAACAAGTAGTTAGTTCGCCCGATCTGGCTTGCCAGAATCTGAAGATAGAAACCAAACAAGACTCCCTACCCAGACGTTTTACGTCGCTTTACACAAGGAAAGAATGCTATGCAACTCCGCACGCTCCGTAATTGGTTGGTTCCCGCCCTTTTCATAACCAGTACCCTGCTGGGTGCTTGTGCCGCGCCAGTCGCCCCCGCTGCCGATACATCAGCCGAACCAGTCACCATTGAAGGCTATGCCAAACCTGAACTGCTCGTGGATACTGCCTGGGTACAAGAACATTTAGAAGACGAGACCGTGCGTTTTATTGACGTTAGTAACGCAGAAAATTACGCCGCGGGTCATATCCCTGGTGCGGTCAACGTCAGCGTGGGCGACCAGATGACCGACCCCGAAGATTCCACCCAGGGTCAAATTCTCAGCCAAGACGCCCTCTCTGCACTCATGAGTCAACTGGGTGTAACCCCAGAGACCACTGTCGTTTTCTATGACAACAACAACAATCTTCAATCCGCACGGGCCTACTGGGTGCTGAAATATTACCAGCACGAAGACGTACGCATCTATGACGGTGGCAGCAAAGTCTGGACGGCTGATGGGCAGGAATTGGTCACCGATGAAGTGACCGTCACCCCCACAGAATATGTTGCCCAAGAGCCAGACCTCGCCATCCGCACCACCACAGAATACGTTCTGGAGCGAATTGATGACGAGAATGTCGTCATGTGCGATACCCGCAATGCCGAGGAATTTTCGGGGACAGATGTGCGCGCCGCACGCGGTGGACACGTCCCAGGCGCTCTCAATGTCGAGTGGATCTACGCAGTGGACGAGGATGGTACCTTCAAGGATGCCAAGGCGCTCCTCGATCTCTACACAGGGGCAGGTTTCGTACCCGACAAGGAGATCATCACCTACTGCCAAACCGGCGTACGCGGTGCACACACCTGGTTTGTCCTGCGTGAACTTCTGGGCTTCCCCGATGTGCGTAACTACGACGGCTCATGGGCAGAATATGGCAACCGTACCGATACCCCTATTGATTCCTAGTGTCCTGTCAGCCATCATGTGATAGAAAAAATTTCGGATATAAAGCGTTTTTTCATAGAGAAATGCCGGTCCGAGTACCGATTTATTTCCATCATTTCATCCATGACAGGACACTAGGAACTTCGACAGGAATCTGCAAAAGAAGTTATTTGAAATGTGACTAAAGTAGTGCTGTCGGGGAAGTTGTGGCAAAAATTAGGGTCGTGAACACGCAGCTCTATCTCTGCGACTTCCCCGACAACCACTGCAAGACTGTTCTGGGAGTGATTCCAGAAACTAAATCGGGCGAAATTTGTGTTTGACAACGGAACCAAGACTCGCTACGATGTTTCTACAGTAATTAGTCTCTAGCTTCTATTCACTCTATCTACACAGAAAATCTACACAGAAAGCTACACAGAAAGGAGGTGCACACATGACGATGCCGAACAATCTATCCCGATTACAGGGCAGCGCACAAGAGCATTGTCTCCACACACCTCCGCGTGAGGACGTGTAAAGTCGTCACGGCTTTGCACCACTAGAGAGACTCTGGTCACAGGCGCGTTTGCCTTGTGACCTTTTTTGTTCTAAGACGACAAGACAAATAGGTCACGGGATAGCTTCGGCTTACCCGTGACTTTTCTCTTTTACACCTAAAACAGCCACGGGGAGGCGCACCCGTGGCTGTTTTGTTTTGGAATGGCATAATTCTTTTTAGAACACCCAAAGTAATAATAAATCCTATTTAGAGGCAACTGTTTGTCTCTTCAAATAGCCCTTAAATAGTCCTTCAAAATAATGGAGTGGAAACCGCGTGAATTCTCGCAGCAGAAAGTTCTTATCCTATTACAAATCCTATTTGGGGTTGCTCTTTGCCGACTTGGCATGTGCGTTCATCTTATCGGCAATTACACTGGCGCTGCCACTACTTGCAAGGTACATTACCAAAGACATACTAGAAGCGGATATGCCCCATGCACTCAACCAAATCTATGCGGTGGGCGCGATCATGCTTGCATTGGTTGTCGTTCATACGCTCTGCAACATGTTCATTGACTATCAGGGGCACATGATGGGGGCGCGCATGGAAAGCGATATGCGCAGTGAACTATTTGAACATTACCAAAAACTCTCGTTCAGCTTCTATGATGAACAAAAAACGGGTCAGCTCATGACTCGGCTCACAAATGATCTATTCTGGCTTTCCGAACTGTATCATCATGGTCCTGAAGATATTGTCATTTCACTATTGAAGTTTGTCGGCGCGTTCATTATCTTAATCAATATCAATGTGGAGCTTACCCTAATCGTCTTTCTCTTTCTGCCGATCATGGCACTCCATGCGTTTTACTTCAACAACAGAATGAATAGTGCGCTAAGAAAGAGCAAAGATAGAATCGGCGACATCAACGCACAAGTTGAAGATACGCTTTCAGGCATCAGAGTTGTAAAATCATTTACAAACGAAGGAATTGAGAAAGAAAAGTTTGCCCACGAGAACAATCGTTTTCTTGAGAGCAGAAGAGACGGTTACAAAAGCGAGGCATACTTTTCTGGGGGAATCATTGCGTCCACACAACTCATTACCATTGCCGTTATTGTCTTTAGCGGAGTTGGCATTGTCAATGCGTCGGTGGATCTAGCCGATCTGGTGACCTACTTATTATTTGTTGCAATCCTCATTGAGCCGATTCAACGGTCAGTTAATTTCGCCAGACTCTACCAGGAAGGAATCACCGGCTTTCACCGCTTTATGGAAATTTTGGAGGTGGAGCCAGATATCCAAGACTCAGCAGATGCGCTTGAACTTACGCACGTTCAGGGCAATGTGCAATTTAAAGATGTAAGCTTCAAATACAAAGAAAATTATAACTATGTCCTTAAGAACATATCTCTGGATATTAAAGCCGGAGAATATGTTGCATTAGTGGGATCTTCAGGCGTCGGTAAAACAACCTTATGTTCTCTGATTCCTCGCTTCTATGAAGTAAACGAGGGGGAAATACTGTTCGGCGGGCATAATATTAGGAATATTAGCCTACGTTCATTAAGAAGAAACATAGGCATTGTCCAGCAAGATATATATTTGTTTGCCGGGACAGTCGCAGACAATATCCGCTACGGTAAACTTGAGGCAAGCCAAGAAGAAATCATTGAGGCAGCCAAAAAAGCGAATGCCCACAATTTCATTATGCAGTTACCAGATGGCTATGAGACGGATATTGGTCAACGTGGTGTAAAGCTATCCGGCGGGCAAAAGCAAAGGTTGAGTCTTGCACGCGTTTTCTTAAAAGATCCACCCGTTATCATCTTCGATGAAGCTACAAGCGCACTGGATAATGAAAGCGAAAAGGCCGTTCAAGATGCATTGGAGAAGTTAACCGACAACCGCACAACCCTTGTCATAGCCCATCGTTTATCCACAATCATAAATGCACAAAGAATTGTGGTATTAACGGACACGGGGGTTGATGAACAAGGAACTCATGAAGAGTTGCTTGCATTACGCGGCACCTATGCAAATTTATACACCATGCAAATCAAAATTCAGGCTCGGATTGATTCAGACTCGTCAAAGCTCGACTTTGTGCAAAGGTGATGAAACACAAAAGTGATGAATAAGTAGCGAGTTGTCTGAAACCTTCAAAGCAGGGTATCATCTAAAGGTGTGAGCAGCCACGCGCGACTCCCTAAATACGCTGGCAGAGGATCACAAACGCACACGCATTATCACAGTCGCACTATCAATGTCTCACCATTACAATGCAAAATTCAATAGTTTCTACTCAAGCTCATCCTACATAAAAACTAGCCAAGTTTAAGGAGCTGCTATGAAGATCACCCATGTCCGCGTCTTTCGCGTTGAAGGTGTTTTGGAACATGATGGCGAATTTTGGGAAGAACGGTTGATTCGTCCCATCGACATCTATCCCGAACACAAAGTTGAAGGCGCAACCTGGCTTGAACCTCTCAGCCCTGGAAAATACCGCAATGTCGCCCATTTTGTGGAAATCGGCACCGATGCAGGCATCAGCGGTATTGGCGGCCCCATGCCCCTCGAACAAGCCTTTATTATCGAGAAGATGCTCAAGCCATTGCTCATCGGTCATGATCCCCTCGCCACAGAGCGCATCTGGGATCGCATGTATCGCGGCCTGGTGCATGGGCGCAAAGGCGTGGAGATGATGGCGGTCAGCGTGGTAGATTGTGCGCTCTGGGATCTCAAGGGCAAATGGGCCAATGCCCCCGTCTATGTGCTACTTGGCGGCCCCATCCGCACGGAGATTCCCGCCTATGCCTCCATGCTCGGTTACTCCATTGATCCTGAACTGGTGCAGGAGCGTGCACAAGAACTCGTGCGTCAGGGCTATGGTGCCACCAAATGGTTCTTCCGCGATGGCCCCACTGATGGTATTGCGGGCATCCACCGCAATGTGCGCCTGGTGCAAACCTTGCGCGAATCCGTTGGCCCCGACGTAGATATCATGCTCGACTGTTGGATGAGTTGGGATGTGCCCTACACCATTCAAATGTCCAAGCGACTGGAAGAATTCAGCCCGCGCTGGCTGGAAGAGCCGGTGCTGCCCGACAAGATTGCACAGTATGCCGAAATTCGCGCCAACTCGCGCGTGCCAATCTCTGGCGGTGAGCATGAATATACGCGCTGGGGTATCAAGGCATTGCTAGACGCGCGTGCCTGTGATTTCCTCCAGCCCGATATCTACTGGGCAGGTGGCATCTCGGAAATGATGAAGATCACCGCCCTCGCCTCTGCCTATGATGTGCCCATCATCCCCCACGGTCATTCCACCCCGGCAACGGCACACTTTATCGCCGCTTGGCCCCAGACAACCTGCCCGATATTGGAATACCTGGTTAAGTGGAATGAGATTCATCAATTCTTCCTCAAGACACCGCTCAAGCCGGTCAACGGCAAAGTGACACTGCCCACCACACCCGGTTTGGGTATGGAACTGGACGAAGCCAAAATCACCAAGCAACAAGATCTCAGATTCTAACAAAAAATTCTAATCAAGAAGCCTATCTCAGAAGCCCAAAGCTTTCGAGATAGGCTTTATTCCGTCAAACTATGTAGAATCCTGTAGATTGGACACTCGCACAATGAAGTTCCTCATTTACCCAGCCATCAGCGACGACGAACTGGCTGAATTACAGCGCGTTGCCGGAGATACCACTCTGATCAACGCGCCCGACGAAGCCACCGCTCGCACTCATATCGTTGACGCCGAAGCCATGTATGGCACCATTACCCCCGACCTTTTGAGTCGTGCACAAAAGCTCCGCTGGTTGCAAACCCCCATTGCAGGGCTTGAGAAATACATGTTTCCTGAACTCACCAACAGCGACATCACCATGAGTAATATGGCGGGCATCTACAGCGACCAGATTGCTGACCAAGCGATTGCCTATCTGCTCATGTTTGCGCGTGGTATGCACATCTACCTGCGTCGCCAGCTCGCCCACCAGTGGCAGCCTGACGTGCCCATCGTGCATCTGGCAGATCAGACGCTAGGGGTCGTCGGGCTGGGTGGCATCGGCAGC
>JBBQIG010000282.1:0-6774 GCA_038324715.1 Anaerolineae bacterium
GTGCAAACCTATGCATTACGGGATAGCAGTAGTTGCTTTGCAGGAAACAAAGCTGCGAACAAACGTTCTGACGCAAACAGAACAAGCAAACTGTAGATTATTTAACTTGTATAAGCGTAGTGAACAAATGTAGTGAACGGGTGCAGATTGCTAGGACGCGGATTGGGAAGCACGTGCCAGGAATCTGCGCATAAACATAGCAAAATTAATCTACAAAGTCAAAAGCAGTTTGGAAGAAGGAGTACAATAGCGAATTGTGCATTTTATAGGTCTCCATTGTCTGAAGGAGTGTATAGAGGATTATCGGAAGAAATTTTCAGTTGGAATCTATTGAATATTCATCATAGTGTAGTGACTTTTGTACTTGTCCTATGTCTACGCCAATTTTAGCCACTAAACTTTACATCCCACGTGCCAGCGACTTGGGTCTGCCATAGCCTCTCCCTTGCAACCCAACCTATCTACATCCCCTCTCAGCACTTCAGTACCTACTCGATAGTACTTCCCGATAGTACTTTCACTGTGCAGTACCCCCACAACAGTACCTCAAACAATCCTTTAGTACCTATACCGCAATACCTTGTTGCCGATATGCTATGTGCACAACGAGCAAATGGTGCAGACAACCATGACCAGCCACAACAGATACACGTTCAGTTACACCGTCAGTTACACCGTCAGGTTAAACCAACTCAACCCATAATTTGGGCAATATTATTCAAACAAGGAGACAAAATGAAGACACATAAAAAGACCGCAAGATTTGTAGGGGTGTCGATCCTCATGGCGGCTATTTACATGATAGGTACTGGCCTTGTTGACACCCTTCTGAATGCCCCAGAGTATCTGGCTCACATTCATCCCGGCAAAATCCAGGTGATCCTGGGCATAGTTTGTTAATTGCGTTCCAGTCTGCCAAGACAGTTGCAAAGGCCCTAGAGCCAATGCATCAAGCGTCAGTCCAACACACTAAAGCGCATCAAGAAACTTATCAAATTCGTTCAGACAAAGGGGCAGTAAGATGAATTCAATTCAGAGAAACGCAAGATTTGCAGGGTTCCTCTATCTACTGATCGCAATATGCGGTGGCTTCTCATTCTTTTATATGCGCAACACAATCATTGTGCCCGGAGATGCGGCGGCAACCGTCAGCAATCTGATGGCTTCAGAGTGGCTATTTCGCCTGGGCATTGTTGCCGATGCAGTCGTCTTCTTGGGCGAAATCGTGTTGATCGCCATTCTTTACGCATTGCTCAAACCAGTCAGCAAGACACTTTCTCTGGCTGCGGCGTATGCCAGGCTGGCGATGGTGGTGATGCAGGGAATGAATTTACTGAATTACTTCTTTGTTTTGCTACTTGTGAGTGGCGCTGGCTACTTGGCAGTGTTTGAAGCAGAGCAACTGAATGCGCTCGTGTTGCTCTTCCTCAATGCCTATGAATATGTGGCGCTGATTTGGGGGACGTTCTTTGGCCTGCATACCCTACTGCTTGGGTATCTGGTTTACAAGTCGGGCTTCTTTCCCAAAGTTCTGGGTGTGCTGGTGCTCCTTGCCTCGTTAGGCTACCTCATCGATAGTTTTGGGAATTTCGTGTTGCCCCAGTACGACGAGCTATATTCCTCAACGGTTGTCCTGCTGGCGGTTGTGGGAGAATTGGCACTTACCTTTTGGCTGTTGATTAAAGGGGTAAACGTCGAACAGTGGAAGAAACGTGCGCTTGAATCAGCCTAATGTCATCCATGCCGAAGGGATAAAGGCTTCACTTTTGAACGAGCCCCCGTGCTTCAGAGTCCATTTAAGCTCATGCTCTGTTGAAAATGGTACAAAAGGGGAGTGTAGCAATAATTCTGGAAAATAACAGAAAGACCTGACCCATATTCCACTGCGCTTCTATAGAGTGAACCCCTTTGTCAATGTATTGAAGG
This sequence comes from Anaerolineae bacterium, assembly GCA_038324715.1. Taxonomy (GTDB): domain Bacteria; phylum Chloroflexota; class Anaerolineae; order Caldilineales; family Caldilineaceae; genus QEUY01. Next base: position 1,927 of record JBBQIG010000282.1, read on the forward strand.
GGTTCGCTCTATAGATTTCTTGTACAGTACCTTGGACGGGTTTGTGATGCGAGAGAAAGCCCCTCGCTCAATTACCTTCAATAAGTTTTACTGGTGGGTCAACTCGTGCCAATAGGAGGGTGCCTCACGGTGATCATCAAAGGCAACGCGCTCTCCGTTCTCAATGTACTGGCGTACTGTCTTTGTAATGGGCAAGTCAAATCCGCCTTCTTCTGCTGCCTGTAAAAAGTAGGGGAGTTCACGGAACTTGACACCGACGTTGTTGCCCTGACCGTCGGCAATACGCTGCGCGGTGCGGTTAAAATCGACACGGTAACGCCCCTCGTTGCCAATCGCCTGTTTGATAATCTCTATGTCCACACCCGAATTGACGCCGAACGAGATTGACTCCAGGTAAGCTGCATCAATCAGCCCCATCATCAACTGGTTGACGCCTTTCACCACTTGCCCACAACCCATCGGGCCACAGTAGGTGAGCCGCTCTGCGCCACCGACTGTTTGCAAGATCGGCATACAGCACTCGACAATCTCTGGCTTGCCACCTACAAACATATAGAGCTTTGCCTGTTCTGCACCACCCCCGCCGCCACTCACGGGCGCATCCACCAAATCAACCCCTTTTTTAGCAAGCGACTGGCCTAAGCGCTTCGCCTCTGGTGGAATTACTGTGCCAAAATCGATGAGAATTTGACCCTGACGCACATGGGGTAGGATATTCTGCTCAACTGCCTTTACCCATGAATCGGAGCTGGGCAAACTTGTAACAATGACATCGCACTGCTGCACAATAGTAGGGATGTCAGCACCGGATTTCGCCCCAGCATCTTCTGCTTTTGCTAGTCGCTCCGCATCTAAATCATAGCCAATCACCCCGTATCCCGCGCGGATGAGGTTGCGCGCCATGGAGCCACCCATCTCGCCAAGTCCAATAAAGCCAATGGTGGGAAGATCCGTCATCTCGTTTCCTCAGTTCTAGTTGTATTTGCTGATTTTACCTGCTAAAGTTCGACTGCATCACAACTTGACCACTCTCTTCTTTTTAACCCTTGATACCGCTGGTTGCGATCCCTTCGACAAGTTGTCGCTGGGCAAGGATAAAGAAGATAAACACAGGCAGCAGCGATACAATCGACATGGCAAAGAGCGGGCCATAGGAAGTGCCACTCATTGAATCTACAAACGCGCGCAAGCCAAGTGGCACTGTCCACATGGAAACGCTGTTGAGATAGAGCAGGTTGCTAAAAAAGTTGTCCCAATTCCAAATAAAGGTAAAGATGGCGGTTGTCACTAAGGCAGGTTGTGTGATGGGCAGGATGATCAAACGAAAGATCTGCCATGCGTTAGCCCCATCCACCATGGCTGCCTGGTCTAGATCCAAGGGGATGCCGCGAATAAACTGGACGATTAGAAAGACGAAAAAGGTATTTGTCGCCAAGAAATTTGGAACAAAGAGCGGCAGAAATGTATCAATCCAGCCAAGTCTATGGAAGAGAATGTATTGGGGAATGAGGGTGACGTGATAGGGCAGCATAATCGTCGCCAACATGATGGCAAACCAAAATTTCTTAAAAGAAAATTCGAGTCTTGCAAAGGCAAAGGCTGTAATTGAACAGGAGAGAACATTGCCGATCACGGTCAACCCAACGACGATAAATGAATTGATATAGAAGCGAGTGAAAGGGATTCGCAGTGCCGTCCAGCCGCGTTCATAATTTTCCAGAGTAAATTGCGCAGGCCAAAGGCCAAGATCTCTAAAGATCAATGATTCGGGTTTGAAAGAACTACTCAGCATCCAGAGCAGCGGATAGAGCATTGTCGCTGCTCCGAGAAGCAGACAGATGTGTGTGATCCAGCGCACGCTGCCAATGGCGCTGGTTGCATTTGAGTCTGTTGCGTTGGACGAGGATAAGCTAGGTTGGAGTGTGCTCATCGTGTTTCATCCTCGTAGTGAACCCAATAACGAGATGAGAGAAAAGCAATCGCCGTAAAGATGCCAATCAGCACTAACAAGATCCATGCCATTGCCGAGGCGTAGCCCATACGGAAGTTGCTGAAGCCATGTTGATAAAGGTAGAGCGTGTAGAAGAGTACCGAGTCTACCGGACCACCCCCACCGCCACTGATAATGAAGGCTGGGGTAAAGGCTTGAAATGCGCTAATCATTTGCATAATCAGATTGAAGAAAATAATGGGCGTTAGGAGGGGCAGGGTGATGCGAAAGAATTTGGCAACAGGATTCGCCCCGTCAATTTCTGCCGCTTCGTAGAGTTCTGGTGGAATCTGCTTGAGTCCTGCCAAGAAGATTAGCATGGGCGAACCAAATTGCCAGATGCGTAGCACGATCAACGTGTAGAGCGCGGTGCTGGGTGTGCCGATCCAACTCATGCCTTGCACGCCAAAGATCGCCAAGAACTGATTGAAGAGACCCTCCATGCCAAAGACCTGTTTCCAAAGAATGGCAATTGCCACGCTGCCACCCAGGAGCGAGGGTAAGTAGTACACCGCGCGGTAAAAGCTTAAAGCCGCCAGTTTGCGGTTTAAGATCGTTGCAACCAGCAAGGCGAAGATCAGTTGGAGTGGCACGGACAGGAAGACATAGCGTGCTGTGACACCTAATGAAGTGGCATAGCGGTTGTCGCGCGTGAGCAGACGCGTATAGTTGGAAAGCCCAGTCCATTCAGGCGATGTCAGCAGGTCATAGTCGGTAAATGATAGATAGGCTGACGCGAGTATAGGCCCTAGCGTAAAGATGAAAAGGCCCGCCAGCCAAGGCAGTAGAAACAGGTAGGCAACCAGGTTTTCCTTGCCGCGTCGTCCCAAACGCGACGCAATCCCTGATCGCTTTGATTGGCTGGAAATGATCAAAGAATCACTCATAGATGAATTTCCTCCCGCAATACCGGGACCGTAAACCCAGGTGTTAACATAGAGGGGCGAGAAGTGATCCTGTTCTGACGAAACAGACGAAACAATTGCCAGAATTGGTACTTCTCACCCCTACAGTGGTTGACTACTAATTGAGGATAAAGTCAACCTCTTCGAAGAAGTTGTTTACTGCTTCATCCAAACTAACAGAGCCAAATGACAATTCGGTGTAGATGCGACCAAATGCGGTAAGCACCTCGCCGCCCTTTTCCGGTTGGTAGCCCTGTGGAATGGCATTGGGGGCAATGTAAGCCATCATGTCAGCCAAGCGCTGATCGGCAGGTTCCGCCGACTCGCGCACCATCGCCGCATTATCTGCATTTCCGGGAGGGCCATGTTCGGCGTTGTAGACTGTTGCTACATCGGCATCGTTCAGGAACCAGTTGAGGAAGTCAGCAGATTCATCCACTTTGTCTGTGTTCGCTGAAATCGAGATATAGGCACCATCCACTGTGTAACCAAAGGAATCATCCGGATTGTCACTATGCGGGAAGGGTACCATGCCAAGCTGATGCTCTACATGTGCCTGATAGAGCTTGTGCTGATTGCCCGACTGCACTTGCATCGCCACGGTACCCTTGACCAACATGCTATCGGCATGACCGAGATCACTCATTTCCTGGGTCATCGCGGCGGGTGGCAAGGCACCTGCTGTGCGTAGCTCTTCCCACATCTGCCAGTAATCGCGCAGATCCTCTGGCTCGAAGCCTAGTTGATCACCATCAAAGAACAACTTGTCGCGCTGGCGCAGGAAGACACGGAAACCGCGTGAATCGTCACCGCTGTCGGTGATCGCATAGCGATCTTCGCCCAATGCCTCCTGTAGAGCAAGCGCCGTGTCTTGCCATTCACTCCAAGTCCAGTCGAAGGTCGGTTCAGCCACCCCGGCTTCTTCAAAGAGCGCCGGATTGTAGTGAATCCCCACCGACGAGTTGCCAAGCGTGATCATGTAGATTTTGTCATCGATCTTGCCCGTGTCGATGATGCCCTGGGGGAATTTGCTAAGGTCAATCTGGCCCGATTCGACCAAAGGGGTTAAGTCCATCAATGCCCCGCGATTGCCATAGTCATAGAGATAGTTGGGGTGCGTGTGGATGATGTCAGGCGCATTGCCACCAGCAACCTGGGTTGCCAACTTCTCCCAGTAGGGGGTAAAACCAGCAAACTCGCGTTCAATGGTGATGCCTGGGTTCAACTCTTCGTATGTATCTGCCAGGTCGTTATACATAACGTGGCGTGGCTCATTGCCCCACCAGGCCAGCCGTAGGGTTGTCTCCTCACCCGTGCCAGCCTCTGTGCCAGCCTCTGCTGATGCATCGGCGGATGCTTCTGTGCCTGTCGTTGCGCCACTTGTTGCTTGCGCATCGCCAGCGGCAGGCGCAGCCACGGGTGCAGCGCAAGCTGTGACTAGCAGCGTTAGCAATAACGCAATCGTCAGGTTGGCGCGTCGCAGGTGGTGCCAGCCCTTCTGCATTTGGTACCTCATTGTTTCCTCCTCGATTGAAATCGGTACATGGGGAACGGTAAATTTGGGAACGCTGAATGTTCTACTGAATAGCAACTGCATTACAACTGAACTACGAAACGTGTTGGCTGTGGGGGCAGTAACACACGGGAGTACATTTTGGGCCGAACTAGATAGGCCGAACTAGATAGGCAAGGGTTCGCCCGTCGTAGTTGTTTCATACTTGGCAAACATCTGCTTCGCTAGCCGCAGATCATCTGGGATGGTGCTTGTATCTTCTTGGGGCGATAGCTCCACCGTGATAAAGCCTTGATACCCCAGCGCCAACATGCGGTCGATGACGTGGAAGTTATCTGTGGTGCCTTGGCCAAAGCGTACAAATTCTTTGCGTCCAAAGCCGTCGTTCTCTTTGACGTGTATGTGGTTGATTCGCAGTTCAAAACGATCAATCAAGGCAT
>JBBQIG010000283.1:0-6745 GCA_038324715.1 Anaerolineae bacterium
AGAAACGAGTAATTTATCAGAAAGGCAAACTGTTTTGTACGGCACACGCAGCTTAAGCGCTCACCGAACTCCCGCATCATCACTGATCCATTAACTCCCAAACTCCTCGCGGAAAGCGACTGCATAACTACGCAGGGAATCTTCGGCGTTGAGTTTATGCTGATGTGCCAGCGCCACAAGTTGCCAAAGCAATTCACCCAGTTGGTCGGCAGAAGGGGATTTATCCAACAGTTTACTGAGAGCAGGCTGGGCATGGGCAAGTTGTGCTCGATCCAACAAGCCAGCTTTAGAGGCTTTGGCTTGAATCTGTCGCGCCTTTTCCAACGCAGGCAGATGGGCTGGCACCCCCTCAAGCGGCCCCGCAGCCGTTTGTCCCTTAGCGGCCTTCTCTGCCTTCTTAATCTCATCCCAATTTTGAATTAACTGATCCACACCATTGACGGTGGTATCCCCAAAGACATGGGGGTGGCGACGAATCAGTTTCGTCACAATCCCGCGCGTCACATCTCCCATTTTGAAGCGTTCTTCCTCGGTCGAAATCTGCACCATCATCGTTGCCACCAACAACAGATCACCCAATTCTTCAGCAATATGCGCGCTATTGTCAGTGCCATCGGCTTCTACGTCAATCGCCTCCAACACCTCGGCAACTTCACCCAATAGATCTTGCCGCAAACTCTCCAACGTCTGCTCTTGATCCCACGGGCAACCTTCTGGCGCACGCAGATAGGCAATAATCTCTTGCAGATCGGTAAAACTCCCTTGCACCAGCGGCGGCACATAGAGGCTGGTCAAGTGATCAAAGAGATCATCCGTGCCATTGTCAGTGCCATGATCAAGTTCATAGAGCGGGCGCGTCATTGTGCTTTGGCGTGCCGTGCCAGCGGCTTGCACAAGCGTCACCGAATGCGTGTCAGGATAGGCATTCATCAACGTCAGCTTCACATCCGAGGCAACTTGGGCGGAATAGAGTTGCCCCACCACCAGCGGTAGCCCCACCTCGACCTGCGGATGATGTTGTTGCGCCAGCAACATCGCATCCACCACCTGCCCCCCATCCATCATATCCACCCCCACCGCGCCATAGACAGTCTCGATGAAACTGACACCACCAATAATCTGCACCGTCAGCCCCAGGGCAGCGGCACGCTCGCTGATCAGCCGCGTCGTCGCCTCGCCCACCCACGGATGCCCAGGCACGGCATAGACCAGCCCACCAGGCTCCTGCGCCAGTTCCAATACACGCTCGGTAATGGCTTCATAGACAGCAGGGAACTCATCATGTTGCTCATAAAGATCGTCACAGGTGTGAATGGTGATGTGGTCGCCTAGCTCTTCCAAACAAGGGTGGCGGCGCGTGCGTGCCAAGATGCGCGGCGCAGTGGCGAGAGTCTGCCACGCCGCCAGCGTTAGATCCGCCAACTCGCCAGGTCCCAATCCCACAATGCGAATGGTAGCAGGGGTTGCCGATTCAAAAACAGGCCAAGTGGATGGCATGGAAGTGCTCATAGGGACTCGCTTTCGTCAGTGCGTTCAGCTAACTTGTGTGCTTGGATCCATGAATATACTCATCCATCAGGCACCACTCAGGATCAAGCAACAAGAGCAAGGGTACAATTGCGTGGAATGATTATGCAAAAAGAGGGAGTGGCGTTGCCGCTTAATGGCAGATTGATGGCAGATTAGTGGCAGACAACCAGCTAACGCACGCGGCGATTAATCTCGTTCGCAACGCGCATCGGTTGCGACAATGCCGCGACAATATCATCGCCACGTGCCACTTGATAAGTGGGGATGGCAGAGGCTTCCAGATGCGCCAGGAGAGGGACATAGTCATCGTCGCGGCCAAAGGTGCTGCCATCAATGACAACCGCAATGCTATTGACACCACGACGCTGGATGTGCTGTAACGCCACAGCCCATTCTGGCGAGGGATCGGCGCTGATGGCGACGACGGTATCGTTACGGTTGAGCCGCATCCCATCATTGGCGATTAAGTTGGCAAAGGGGAAGGAGCCGGTTGCATTGACCACTGCTAACGCTTCCAGGATTTTAGTCAACTGCCGTTCGCCACGGTCAGCCTGTACATATTCGCGCTGACGTGCGCGGCTGCTCAAGCCCACAGCACGGTTACGCAGCACAAAATAGCGCGCCAAGCTAGCGGTTACGGTGACGGCATATTCCGTGCTTGAAGGGGGCAACTCATAGCGCAGGCTTTGACGCTTGAGCGAATGCAGCGCAAATATCGCCGGTTCAGGAGGCATGGGTGTCCAGGGCAGCGCAGCCTCGGCATCACGATGCAAATCGAGATAGAGCCACACATCAGCAGTCGGATCAAGCTCGAACTCTTTCGCCATCAGCCGTTGGGTGCGCGCAGTGGAAGCCCAATGAATTCGGTTGAAGCTGTCACCCGGTACATACTCACGCACGCCCGCCACATTGGTGGTCGTCTGATAGGTGCGCCGGTGACGCGCCTCCCCACCTGAGAGATCGGAGATTGAAGGCTCAAACGAGTTCAACTCCAACATCAGTGGATAGACCACAATGTGGCTGGTTGAATCAATATGTTGCTCTACATCAAAAATGCCCAGGGGATCACCACTGTGGAGCGTCAACGGCCCAAGCCGGTAGCGACCTCGTTGCGTACAGAGGGTCTTCACCTGCCAGCGTTGGGTCTGGTTATTGCCCAAGCTACTGATCACGCGGCTGACATCATGCCAAAGCAAAGTCGAATCGTCTTTGACCTCTAACCACAACTTGGGTAGACGCCCGCGGTTGACAATCTCAAACTGTTCTTCGGCAAATTGGCCCACCTGACTGCGCCGTGTACGCGTGATGCGACGCAGCCCAATGGCGCGCAAGCTGTTCCACGCCCAAGCGTAGGAAAAGAGCAGGATGCTGGTGAGTAGATAAGCGAGATTGTAGGCGAGATCGCGACCACTATTAAAGGCCAAAATCCATGCGACAACCGATGCGATAATCAGGAAGATAAGTCGTGAGGACATAGTTTTTATGTCGGGACCTGGAGATGTGCGCGGCCCCGCACGACCTAGCGCACTTTCGCCCGCGCACCGGGAACCGGAGTGTGCTTGAGCGCGTCGTCAATAATCTGACGTGGGGTCACGTTCTTGATACGTGCCGAAGGGCTAATAATCAAGCGATGAGCCAGTGTAGGCTCGGCCAAAAGTTTGATATGATCTGGCACAACATAATCTTTGCCTTCCAGCGCAGCCAATGCACGTGAAGCCATAAAGAGTGCCAAACTTCCACGCGGACTAGCTCCCAAATAGACATCGGGATGGTCGCGTGTGGTCGTGACCAAATCTACAATATATGCCTTGACCAAATCATCGACATAGACTTGACGAATGGCGTGTTGGGCTTCCACCAGTTCCTCTAACGATACCACCTGTTGCAAATCTTGAATGGGATGGTGGTCGCTGTGGCGAGAAAGCATATCTATTTCTTGGGGCTTACCAGGGTAGCCAAGATGGATACGCATCAAAAAGCGATCTACCTGGGCTTCGGGCAGCGGAAAAGTGCCTTCATACTCAATGGGGTTTTGGGTTGCCAAGACCATGAATGGACGGGCCATTGGATAGGTCTTGCCATCCACCGTCACTTGGCGCTCTTCCATCGCCTCCAATAGCGCCGATTGCGTCTTGGGCGTGGCGCGGTTGATCTCGTCGGTAAGGACGATCTGCGCCATGATCGGGCCAGGGCGGAATTCAAATTCCATTGTTTTTTGGTTATAGATGCTGACACCCGTCACATCGCTGGGCAGCATATCAGGGGTAAATTGGATACGCCGGAAGTCACAGCCAACACTGCGGGCAATGGCACGGGCCAACATCGTTTTACCCACACCTGGGACATCTTCGATCAGCAAATGACCTTCACAAAGCAACGCCAACAACGTCAGGCGAATCTCTTGGTCTTTGCCGACGATAATCTGTTGAACGTTACGAAGTAGCCGCTCACTGATAGCTTGAACGATTTGCATCCTTAGCCTCACGCCACATGAACTGCCCTGGCACAGTTGCCAGGGTTCACTTGCTTACGCCTTGTCTGTTTTTGATCTGTACTTTTTGATCTGTACTGTGGATCTAGTTTCAGAGCGGCAAGCATCTAGTTACGATAGAAGATAACCCTATAAAAATGTGTACGCCCTCGTACAAACCTTACTTCAATACCTCATACAGGCAATCATCCTGCAAGTCTGAGACCCAAGTGCAACCCTTCAGGGTCTACAACAGGATTCTACAAACTAAAATTTCTACACACTAGGATAAAGTATCATCTGTGTACAACGAAAAAGAGCCAGGGCTTGATCTTGCGAGTCGAAGACCGTCGCGTCCCAGACTTGTGTACGCTTTCCCCCATGCACCAAGCTTGCTTCGGCACGCAACGTTCCCGCTGTTGCTGTGCGCAAGAAATTGCTTTTAAGTTCAATTGTCGTGAAGCTATGCGCGCCTTCGGGCAGAGTGGCAAAACAACCAAAACCGCAAGCTGTATCAGCTAACGTAACCACAGAACCCGCATGGAGATAGCCATTGGCAGCCATGTGATGAGGCGCAATTTCCATTTGAGCACGCAAGTAACCGTGGCGAACCTCGACCAGTTGAATGCCCAAATAGCCCGCCAAACCACCACGTAGCCGTGCGGAAAGCTGGACATATAGGTCAGAGTGGGCCTCGCTTGTCGTGGATTCAGCTATAGATGATGACATGGCTCATACCTTCTTTGCATAAGATACCGTATTTATGACCAGTGGGCAAACTACCAGAGAGATACACCAAATTCTGGCAGCGTGACAATTTGGCATTTCGTGAACAAACAAATCCCATACACGCCACCAACAGCCCAGCGCGATAAACTGCGACGTAGCCACAGAGATGGCTCAAGGTTCGACAAGGCAGGTCATCTGTCGCTATAATATTCAACAATCACGCGGGCTAAAATGTGATTCAAGCAGAAATCGCGACCCACACGATACCCCCGCATGTTATGGAGACAGAGACAGTTCATGGATTTGCATGAGTATCCTCGTCCAGCGAATGATACCGGTCTTGGTGTGCACTGGACAGTCGGTTTTGCCTCAACCATTGGCATGGGCAAGATCCGCGACTTTTGGGTCCCGGAACTTAAGGCAATGGGCATTAAATGGGTAAAGATCTTCAACCACGACGGCGCAATTGATTTTGCCGAACTGCTCTTGGCTGAAGGCATTATGCCCATTGTACGCATCTATCGACCCAGCCCCTATCCCAGTGTTTTAGATATCCGTGAGATCGTACACATCGACGCCTTGATTCGCGCCGGTGTCCGCTATTTTGAATTTAACCCAGAGCCTGACCAAGATACAGAGTGGAAAGGTGGGCGAGTTCCAGCCAACGCCATTGACTTGGCTGTGGAAAATATCATTGCCAACTTGGATACCATCTTAGAGCGGGGTGGAATGCCGGGGATTCCAGCCGTCGCCAATGGTAGCCGCTGGGATCTGGTGGGCAAGATTGTGGCACGCGGGCGCAAGGATATTTTCAACGGGCCTGTTTGGCACGCCATTCATAACTATGCCCGCAACCGCCCGCTCGATTACCCATACGATATTGGCAACCAAGAAGGCGCATCCTATACCCCCCGTTTCTATCAAACCATTGCCGCCGAAGCCTGGGGCGAGGACGCTTGGCGCGGGCGCGCCTTGCACGAAATCAACCAGCTACGCCTGGATCGCTGCAACCCAGGCACAACCATTATGGATGACAACGCCTGTTGGTTGGCCTATGAGTTTATTGATGCACGCAATCGCCGCCATCTTGGGCATAGCATTCCGCTGCTTTCCACTGAATGTGGCTACCTAGTCGGGGAGGATGGCGATCCCCGCTATCCCGCCACCACGCCCGACCTACACATGGCACAGACGTTGGAATCGTGTCGCGTGATGATGGGCACCAGCAACCGCTTTCCTGCCGCACCTGATTATTACTTTTGTAGCGCATTTTGGCTGTTGGGCAATGCGGCTCTCGGCAGCGCCTCCACCTGGTGCGAAAACCATGCTTGGTATAGTGAGCGCTGGGGTGGTGGCTCGCTGCCCATTGTGCGCGCCATCAAAGCCGAACCCAAGGTGATCCGGCGCTGGCAAGGCGACGTGGCAGTGGGTGCACGTACCATTCTGCATGGCACTGTGCTGCATGCCAGTGACCAGCGCACATTGATCTTGGAAAAGAGTGGCGTTGAGGTCGCACGCACTACGCTTGACGCCAACAGCCGCTATGTAATCCCCGATCTACCCTCTGGCAATTACACCTTGCGCGTGGACGGAACGAGCATCGAGCAGCCGGTCAACCTGACACCGGGTCAAGAAAGCGTAATTGTTAACCTAGACTTGGCGGAAATCTTTGCCCTCAGTGGCAGCACCCTCAGCGGCAAGGTGCGCGGGGGAGCCGGTGCAGTTGTGCTTTTGCTGCGTACCAGCGATGGCGAAGAGTGGGTCACAATGGCAAAGGACGAAGGCAACTTCCGCTTTGTCGATCTACCCCCTGGCTTTTACAACGTGCGTGTGCAGGGTGAAGGCAGCCACGTTTCTGGGCTGATGCTGGATGGCAAAAATCTGCGCGAGGTGGAATTGGCCGTTTCCGGGTGGGGCCATACCGTGCAGACGCTTGAAACCAGCGGTTCACGCGCCCTCTCCATTCGCTGCCGCGTGGAAAACAAAGTCGGGATTACCGTGCGCGCCCACAATGGC
>JBBQIG010000284.1:0-6737 GCA_038324715.1 Anaerolineae bacterium
CGGCTCACCAAATGGGCCAGCAACGTCTGCCACAAGTTTTGCACGCGTTGCTGATCCCCGGTGGGCATGGCGCTGCGTGGATCAGTCAACGATGGCCCCGACGCAAAACGCCGCACCAAATCTGCCACAAATGCACGCTGCCAAAACTCTGTCAACGATTCATGTGGAGCCACCAATGCCGACGTGGCAAAGCTGGAATAGACCAAGAACTGACCTCGCGAGGTCGGTAGATTTTCGCCAGTGACCTGACCTGCCGCGCCATCCGCGCTGAGATCATAAAGGCGCTCACGCACCACATTCACTTCTAGCCCCAAAATCTCGCTGCTCAGATGGCTAATCGCGGTCATCTGAATCAAGTGGGCAGCCATCTGCTCGGCGTCGGATTTACGAGCCAAGCTGTGACCGTCGCGATTGGTGCGTCCCACCAAGAAAATGAAGTCAAAGGGCGCATAGGGGGTATCAGGCAGTTCGCGTTGCTCGCTCGGATAGAGCGCCTTGAACGATTGCGTCTCTTGGAAATAGTTGAGTTCTTTCAAGGCAGCATAGGCATTGGCGCGAATACGGCGACGTTGCAAATCGCTCGTAATCTCTGCTTCCAACACATCAGGCAAGAAGAAAATTCCCACCACGCGTGCATTGTTGCGCACCTGTGCACGAATCCGGTGTACCGTATCCATGAACATACCCGAACCCGTACCACCACAGAGGCTGCTCACCACATAGATCAACTGATAGTTGCCCACCACAGGAAAGCCCCGATTTTGGGCAGTCTCCATGTCGCGGATCTTATCCAAGTTGCTAAGTTTGGTCTCCAGCATCTGCTTAAATGTCACATAATTGCGGAAGAAGCAGAGCCGTCCGATCGGGCGCAGTTGTTTGGCCCCATTGTGGATATAGCCTAATGGGATCGAAGGATAGTGCCACCAGCGACCAATCTCTGGATGTTGATCCAGATTGGAAACCAAGCGCGTTGCATCAAACTTGCCCATGTAGGCAAATTCATCGGCAAAGAGCGGCTCCTGGTCAAGCCGGTTCACAAGCGGCTCCGTATCCAACGCCAACAGTTGGATCATTCCCGGCAACTGGTCGCTGCCCCAAACATTGCGAAGGCGACGCTTGACGGCACGCACCGTATTGGTGCCCATACCCCCAACCCCAACGACCATTGTTGGGTAGATGGTGGGTTTCTCAAATCGTGGTGACGAATTATTCATAGTTTGTCATTATCAGAATCATATAGGTACATCAATAAGTGGCGTAACTTGTGACGCTACTACTAGTCACCTCAAAATGTCATTCCGAGCAAAGCGAGGAATCTCTCCGCCTACCTCTATCAATGGAGCAGAGAGGGGAGAGACCCTTCGCTCTACTCAGGGTGACAAAACTGATTTTGAGATGAGCTATAGTGACCTTGCCTGTTACCAACTACTCGTCCAGGGGTCGCCACTGCTCGGTTTCGGATATGGGTTATTCGTGCCATTTGCAGAAGAGGCAGCAGACTGACCACCGGCCCCAAATCCTGGATCGGCCCCTCCGCTACTCCCCCAGGCATTGCCAAATTCGCTACTTCCCCAGGCCATCTCGGCTCGCGGCCCCACAGCAGTTGGTAAGGCAATGGCGGGTTCAGGAACGCTAGCGCTAGCGGTTGCTTGGCGTGTTGCAGCCAATGCCGCTTGTTCAATTTCAGTCTCATCAAAGTTCCGTCCACGCATACGTGCAACCACCACCAGCAAAATCAACAGCGTCAACGGCCCCGTACACAGTAACACAGGCATACTGTAAACCGGCACAACAATCGGTGCAACATAGCGTTGATAGAGGCTCGGACTGCGGAAATTGAAATTGACTGCTTTCACGTCATTCGGTAGCCCAGCAATTGCAAGCTTCACTTGCCCCGTGTAGAAAGTGCCACGCAGTTGATCCCCTGCAATGGCTTGACGGGCAATCATCGTCAGCGGAACTTCATATAATCCCGCTTCATTCGGTGGGCCACTAATTTCCACCGCAGGTACATCAATCTGCTCGGCGGTTAGAGGCGTTATGGCGGTAGCACTTTCATTGTCCACTGCATTACCTGCCGTACTACCCCACAGATTGTCCCACGTACTACCCAACGTAGCGCCAGCCCCTTCAAGCCCCGTTAACTGTACCACAAAGGGCGTCTTGCCATTAAAGCGCACCAGCAATGGCTCTTGCACACGGGCACCCACATCCTGCAAATCCGCAAAATGCAAATCACCGGAGACAATTGACCATTCCACACTGGCAACGCGCGCCTGCCAATCGAACTGAGCAGGAGTCACATCATAATCTTCATTGGGGCCGCGCAATTGCACCGTGCCCTGGCAGGTAGCAGGCATCACAGGCCCAGCACTGGTCAGCCGCAAAGGCAAGACCATGCGCCCATCCTGCTCAATCACATCTCCCGCCAACACGCTCACGTTACTGCACGTGCTATCCGCCAATACAGCGGTGAGCTTAAAGGGATCACCCACAAAGGCGAGTGGCACAAAGCCCTCTCGATCCAAGCGGAAATTGGGCGATGTATCAAACAAGACTTCCCCAAAGTCCACTTCCTGGCTCTCCACCCGCACCAAAGGACGACCCACCGAAATCTGAACCGCCAATGTCGCCCCAGGGCGAATATTCACATCCATAGGCCGTCCAGCAGGATTGGTCGCTTGCAGTTGAATCTCCCCTGCATAACTTCCAGGGCGCAACCCCTCAAGTCCAGCCACCTTGAGGAAAGTCTGGAGCGTACCTTCCTCTGGCACATCTTCCACAAAGTCCAACGCCACGCCTGGAATTTCTTCACCCGTATCGGCATTATGCAAGACAATTGTGGCAACCAACGAACCAATTTCCTCTTGCGTGCCAGAGCCTAATTCAACAGGCCAACCGTCGGCAGGCATCTGTGCCAAATCCAACTGGGCAGGGAGTCCGCGCATATAAACAGCCGGTGACAAGGCCAACTCAGCTTGCGCCCAATCACTAAAACGCACGCCATCAATCTGCCCCTGAATCACATAGGTCACTTCATAGGCGTGACCATCCACAGGGGTGAAATTCGTATCGGTACAGGTGCGCTCATCGCACCCCATGTTGACCTGATAAACCCAAGTTCGGCTGTTATCTGCGCCCAGTTCCATCACATAGGCGGTTGCCGCGAGTCCCTCTACATTGGCCCCACTAAAGCCAACCTGCAATTGTGCGCGTCCATCTTCCAGCAATCCCGGATTATCATCGCGCGGCAAGAAGACCTGAGCCTGGGGCAGATCGGCGCGTGCCTCCAAGCGGAAACTATTGACCAGTTGCAATTGCTGCGGATCATCGCCCAATTGTAGCTGCACAATGTCGGTTTCTTCTGTCATCATCAAGGCGCGCGTATTGCCTTGCCCAAAGACATCCATATTTGTTTCGCCATTAAAAATTAACGGCTCATCAGCACCAGGCCCATTGGCACGCGCAATCAGCAACGGGGGCTTGCCCGCAGGATAATAGCGCACCGAAGCAGGGCTACTGGCAAGGCTCGGCGGTGGATTCAACAACTCAGGGTATGAGGAGGCTTGCACCATCACGAAGCCACTGGCGTCAACTGTTTCAGCATTCCACACCCCAGCCGCTAAATTTTCCGATGCCAACACATTCAAATCAATGTTGGGATCGTTCAGCGAATTACTGGTGAGCATGGGCGATTCATCACGTTGGAAGGAGACCAACCCGTTGCGCGTCGTCACCAGCGTGATATTACGTACGCCGTGAGGGTCACGCGTGACAAACTGAAGCTGACCCGCTGGATTGCGATCAACAATCAGCGAACGGTCGGGCTTCATTTGCGTCAAAATCTCGCTAAAGATCCTCAGCATGTCTTGTGGCGTTTTAGCCTCTTCAAGACCTTGCGGAAATTGCTCACGCAAAAATTCAGCGGGACAACCCGCATTCGGGTTACACAAAATTACGGGGAAGACCAGTACACCGTCACGTTGCAGCGTCGCCAACTGATCGGGAATCACACCCCGCTGATCCGCCACATTGCCAGGTTCAGTCGGCTCCCCATCGGTCAGGAACAATACATATTGGCTACGTCCCGGTTCGCGCGCAGCAGCCAAGAGATTGATCGCTTGTTCCAAACCTAAATCAATACGCGTATAACCACGAGGCATGTAATTGGTCGGGGGTTGAAGTGTTGCTGCCAACTGTTGACGGTTTGCGCCATCACCGACACGGGTCAAGGCACCCAGCGCCCCAACGCCTTCCGCCACGCTGTCAAAACGCACAACGGCGAGCCGGTCATCATCATCAGCCAATTGCAGAAGTAGCCGCGCCGCACTATAACGCAGTTCATCTGGATCGCTAGGAGGGTTTTGGCTTGGCACGGCGCAAGGTGGCTCAAAAGGTAAACCTTCACGCGGCCAAGGCCAACAGGTTGCCATGCTGCCGGAATCATCTAGCACGACGACCACATCAATCGGCTGAGTTGGACCACCGCTTTCACTTGGCTGTTGCACCAATTGCGGTGAAAACGCAGCATGAGCAGGCAGCACTGGCAACAGCAACCCGATTATCGTCAAGCTGATAACCAGAGCCAGTCCCACCCACCCAATGGAGTTGGTTAAAGATCGTTGGTTCATTCGCCCTTTCATTCACGCACAACAACTCATCGGCCTACTACGCTAGCAGTTGAGCGGTTGCCGTCATGGCGTAACAGAGTTTCTCTGTCCACTGCTCGCCATTATCCAAATTCTTATAGAGTACGTCAAGAAGTGACAAAAAGAAATGATAAAGGTTATGCAAACAATAGTACAGTCACGAAGAGTACGCAAAGAGTGCGAAGCAACTGCGTAGAAAGAACGCAGTTCAACGCCGAGGCTACGTATCCCCCTCGTTTGCACCACGTCACACAAGGCCACACGAGGCCACACCAGATGCCATAGTTGCTTAACGTCATGCCAACACCATTTGTTCCAACAAGGTTTCAGCAACTTACGGGAGCTAAAAACAAACTTCCCAAAAGTCTTGAGCTTTTGGGAAGGTGAATGTGCTGATAGATTACACAGAACAACTTGCACAGGAACAGACTCCAGAGAAACAAATTCTAGGAAATGAATGGGAATCATCCCAGACGGCTTCTCCAAACGGCATCCCCAAAAGCTTAATGCCGCTTACTCTGTCACCCCCGCATTGGCTAATTGTTCATCCAAGACTTGGCTGAATTCTGATTCCGGCAACGCGCCAGGGATAATGCTTCCTTGCTCACCATGTACAATAATAAAGGTAGGCGTGCCCTGAACAAACTCAGCGCCTTCGCTCATGTCCGACTCGACACGCGCGGCTATTTCTTCATCTTGCAAACAGGCGGCAAAGGCATCCGTGTCTAACCCCACCTCGCCAGCTACGCCAACGAATACTTCAGTCGGATCCGAAATTGACCACGCTTGTACACTATTAAAGAGTGCCTCGTGCATCTCCCAGAACATGCCTTGCTCACCACCACACTCGGCAGCAACACCAGCGGCGGGCGCTTGTGGATGAATGTTCAACGGGAAGTGCTTAAAGATCCAAAGCACCTTACCCGTCTCTACATACTTCTCATCCAAGACAGGCTGTGTCTCCGAGACATGACGCTGGCAGAAAGGGCATTGGAAATCCGAGAACTCAATCACGGTCAGTGGCGCATCTACATCGCCCCGATATACGTCACCCGCGGCATTATAGCCAGGACGATCCGGGTCGGGCTGCCAACCCTCGCTTGTTGCCCAATAGGGAATCCCTTGTTGCTGCGGCTGTTCAGCAGCGGCAACAGGTTCAGGGGCAGGCATTTCACCTGCCAGCGCTGAATCGACAACAGCGGCGAATTGCTCATAGGGCTGTGCGCCGATCAATTGAAAGGCTACATCGTCGGCGGTACGTATGAGTTGGAAACTAGGTGTGCCGCTAAAACCACGTGCAAAGCCAGCATCCACACGTTCTTGCACAACAGCCGCTTGTTCGCCAGCCTCCATACAAGCCTCATAGGCATCCACATCCGCGCCTACTTCTTCCGCCAAACGCGCAAACGTCGGCAGTGGATCCGCTTGTTGCGACCATTCGTCTACGCTGCGAAACAACTCGGCGTGCAATTCCCAATAGGTGGTTGCTGACCCTTGTTCCGCCACACAGAGACTTGCTGTATGGGCTGCCGGAGCATTGGGGTGAAGCGATTCCAGGGGGAAGTCGTGAAAGACAACGCGCACGTCTCCACTACGCACAAACGACTCATCAAAAGCAGGTTCTGTCTGCAAAAAATAGCGATAGCAGAAAGGGCAACCATAGTCACTATATTCAACCATGACAATCGGCGCATCTGGATCACCACGATAGGGAAAGCCTTCCTCAGTAAAGCCCACCGGCAACCCCTTATAGGTTTCATCACTGGGCAGTGCGGCTCCACCAATCAACTCGGAGGCAGGCACACTCTCTGCGCCTTCTGCCGCCGCTTCATCGGGTGCAGCCTCTTCAGTTGCAGGAGCAGGGGCACTCTCATCAGCAGCGGGTGCCTGCTCAGACGTGGGGTCAATCTGGGCAACACATGCGGCAAGCACAACCAACACAATTGCCAGCGTCGCCACCAACCACCAACGCCGTCGCATCATAAAAATGTTTTGCATGAAATAGAAACTCCACATGGGGAAATGCCGCCAAAATTGTTCAAAGGTTTCTGCAAAGGTTCGGCGCATGGGCAGCAAGTAGTACCGAAC
>JBBQIG010000285.1:0-6737 GCA_038324715.1 Anaerolineae bacterium
GGTTGCGCTTTAGCACCTATGGCTGGGGGCCGCGGCGTGAATATTTGACGGGGCTACCCCACTTTCCCCAAGCAGATTTTCGCGGCGAATATCCGCTGGCAGAACTGACCTTTCATGACGAGAAATTTCCGGGCAAGGTAAGCCAGCGTGCCTTCAATCCCTTTATTCCCACCAATGACAAAGATTCGAGCATTCCTGCCGCTTTCTTCGAGTTCAATGTTACCAACACTACCGATGCAACGCTGACCTACACACTGGTGGGTGTGCTGGGCAACCCCCAGCCTGCCAACAATCTCAACAGCTTCTGTGCACAGGAGTGGGGTCACGCCTTGCACCTGACCAGCGATGGCGTGGCGTCGAATGTACCGAGCTATGGTGATTTAACGTTGGCAACCGATGCGGGGCTGGCGCATGATGTTACGGTGAGCTATCAACAGTACTGGTTCCGCGGGGCGTGGTTTGATAACCTGGAAGTTTACTGGCATGACCTGATGACGCCAGGCCCTTTTAAGAATCGCACCTATGCGCCAAAGGAGGCAGGTAGCGGCAATAACGGACTTCTGGCGGTACACGTGCCAGTGAAGCCAGGGCAGACGCGCACGGTGCGCTTTGTAATTAGCTGGAATTTTCCCAACAGTGACAACTACTGGAAAGCGCCGCCGCCCACCCGTCCCGACATTCCGTGGCTCTGGCGCAATTACTATGCGACGGTCTGGGAGAACTCACAGGCGAGCGCGGCCTATGCGCTGCAAGAGTGGACGCGGCTTTCACAGCTTACCCAGCGTTTCCATGATGCGCTCTTTGCTTCGGATCTGCCTTCTGTTGCGCTGGATGCCATCTCCGCCAATATCAGCATCCTCAAATCGCCCACAGTTTTGCGCTTGCAAGATGGTACCTTCTATGGCTGGGAAGGTTGTCATCCCAACGAAGGTTGTTGCGAAGGCTCATGTACGCATGTGTGGAACTATGCTCAGGCGTTGCCCTTCCTCTTTCCTGTGCTAGAACGTTCAATGCGCGAGGCGGATTATGAGCACAATCTGCTCGAGGATGGCGGGATGCCCTTCCGCTTGCAATTGCCGATTGGCGTTGGGCAATGGGATTTTCGCCCCTGTGCCGACGGGCAGTTTGGTGGGGTGATGAAGAGCTATCGCGATTGGAAGATCTATGGCAATGACGAGTGGTTGCGTCAATTGTGGCCCGCGATCAAGCTATCCTTAGAATTTGCCTGGAACTCAAACAACATTGACCGTTGGGATCCAGAAAAAACAGGTGTGCTTTGGGGACGCCAACATCATACGCTGGATATGGAGTTATTTGGTCCTAACTCTTGGCTCACAGGCATGTATCTGGGTGCGCTCAAGGCTGCGACGGAGATGGCGGTGGCGATGGGTGACAGTGAAGCCGCGACTGAATATGAGGCGATCTTTGAACGCGGGAAGGCGTGGGTAGACCAAGAGCTTTTCAACGGTGAATATTACATCCAGCGCATCGACCTGAATGATCGCTCGATTATAGAGGGCTTTCAAGATGACACGGTGATTGGTGGTGGTTCGGCACTCAATGCCTACTGGACAGCGGAGCATGGGGAGATTAAATATCAGATTGCCGAGGGCAGCAGCATTGACCAGGTGTTGGGTCAGTGGCATGCCTCGCTCTATGGTCTGGGCGAGATCTTTGACCCAACGCAGGTGCGCCAAGCCAATGCAGCTATCCATAAATACAACTACATTCCGCGCATGGGAGATGTCTACAATCCTTGTCGCATTTACTGCCTTAACGACGAAGGCGGGTTGGTCATCTGTGCTTGGCCCCAAGGGGCACAGAAGCCTGTGATCCCAGCCCCCTATTCGCAAGAGACCATGAATGGTTTTGAGTATGCCGCTGCCACGCACATGGTTATGACCGGGCTGGTGGATGAGGGAATCGAGTGTGTGGCTGCCGTTCGCCATCGCTATGATGGCGAGCGCCGCAACCCCTGGAATGAGTTTGAATGTGGCTCGAATTATGCACGCTCCATGGCCTCGTATGCGCTGCTCAATGCCTTTAGCGGCTTCGAGTTCGATATGCCGAACGGCTTGATTGGCTTTAATCCGCTGCGCGCACAAGATGGGTATTTCCGTTGCTTCTGGTCGTTGGATTCAGGCTGGGGCGAATTTGTGTTGACGCCCGACACAGCAGAGGTGCATGTCAACTACGGCACATTGACGTTGAAAAAATTGCGGTTGCCCTTCTTGGCGAATCGCAAAATTGTCGGCGTGAATGTGGAGGGCATGGGGGTTCAGTTTCACCAAGCGGCAGAGGAGATTCAGTTGGATATTCCTGCCGTTCTCACACTCCAACGCTATCTCTGCATCGTCTTGTAGAGGCATTTGCAGAGAAAATCCTAGCAACAACACCCTTATACAAAATCACCCTGGGCTGCGGCTCAGGGTGATTTTGTATAAAGCCCCCCTCTCTTCCCCGCGCCAGATATTAACCGCCCATTAACCAGAAGTTTACAGCCCATTGGCGCTTTACTAATCCCCAAATCCTATTCTAAAAAGGCTTATGCCATACACTCTGGGCCAGCACAAACAATGAAAAGATAATGATGATGCAACTACAATTTTTAGGAACTTCTGCATCGGAAGGTTATCCCAATGCCTTTTGTGCTTGTAATAATTGCGAGACAGCACGCAAATTAGGCGGCCCCAGCCTGCGCAAGCGCAGTTCAGCCCTGCTTGACGGCGAATTTTTGATCGACTTAGGCCCCGATTTGATGGCATCATCACTGCAACACGGGATCTCCTTGGCAAATGTGCGTTATTGCCTGCAAACGCATGAACATGCTGACCATTTGGATACAAGTCACCTCTACTCGCGCAGCCCTTTGTGTGGCGTACACAATGCACCTCGATTGCATCTTTATGCATCGGATAAAGCCTTGCAACGTGCAGCGCGCATCTTACGCAGCGAAAATGCAGGGACAGGATTGTTTGAAGCTGCCGTTGGCGAACAGTTGAACTTGGCGGTCTATGCGGTAGAGCCTTTCCAGCACTTCAACATCGGCAACTATCAGATTCTAAGTCTCAAGGCCAACCATGCACCCGAAACCACTGCCTTGCTCTATCTGATCGAGCGCAATGGACGGACGCTCTTTTATGCCACCGATACGGGCGAAATGCCCCAGGCTACATGGGATGCGCTGGAAAACTATGGGAAGCCCTGCCAGATGGTGGTGCTGGATCATACCTTTGGCTACAAGGGGCGTGCCACCACGCATTTGAATTCTGAACAATTTCTGGAACAGGTGACGCGGCTACGTGCGATTGATTTGTTAACAGCCGATTCACGTATCTTTGCCACCCACATCGGTCATCACAGCAATCCTGCCCACGCTGAATTGGCTGACTTTGCCGCGCAACATGGCTATGAAGTGGCCTATGACGGGCTGATGGTTGAGGTTTAGATCCAGTCATAGATGAATGGATAGAGAGATGAGCACGACAACTGGTTCAAGCAGCCCCCTATCCCCCTCAAGAAAAGTCCCAGAGCCACAAAGTCTGGCAAGCAGAGTGCAAAAATTGCGCCGAGATGCACGGCGTACCAGTGGCTGGGCGGGCATGATCTATGTGCTGCCAGCGGTCATTCTGCTGGTACTTTTTGAGGTTTGGCCCATCTTTTTCAACATTTACATCAGCCTATGGCGCTGGGATGTAGGCCCGATTAACTTCGTGGGGTTGGAAAACTATCGACGACTCTTCATGGAAGGCTTTGTTGCCTATAACTATGACAACAAGCTCGCCGTAGGTGAAGTGCTACGAAGCTTAATTGTCACCATTTATTACGTCATTGGCCGCGTGCCACTGACGATTGGGCTGGCTTTTGTCCTTGCCTTCTTGCTCTTTATGTGGGTGCAGCGGGGGCGCACACTTCTGCGCACCGCCTACTTTTTGCCCTATGTCACCGCCAGTGCCGCGCTTGCTCTTGTCTTTTCTTTCCTCTTTGAGCCACGCTTGGGACTTATCAACGCGCTCTTAGATGGAGGAGGGTTGCCCACCTTGCTCTGGCTTGATGACCCGATCCCCTTGCTAAAACGCATTTTTGCCAATCTACCGCTCATTGCAAATCTGCCTAATCTAGCCACAGGCCCTAGCACAGCCATGATTGTCATCATTCTCTATAGCATCTGGACTTCGCTGGGCTATAACACGGTCATCTATCTGGCGGGGTTAACCAGTATTCCGCGCGAGGTGATGGAAGCTGCACGCATGGATGGGGCGAACATCTGGACACTTTTGCGCTCAATTGTCTGGCCTCTCTCAACGCCCACAACCTTCTTTCTGCTGATTGCCAACACAATTGGGGCCTTTCAAGCCTTTGATCCCATCTACGTTCTCACCCGCAATACGGGCATGGGCGCATCCCAGGCAGGTGGGCCGATTGACGCCACGTTGACTATCACAGTGCTGATCTTTCGCAACTTCTATGAGCGCGCCAATGCCGTGGGATATGCCGCAGCCATCGCTCTTTTACTCTTTTTGATTATCCTGGGGCTGACCATTATCCAGTTTAGGCTCTTTAGCCGTAACGTCCACTATCAATAATCTTTACTGGCAATAATCTTTACTGGCAACAGGGGCAGGAACTTAAGACCTATGGCGACACAAGCCCAGTTACATACGCAAATCCAAAGTCACAACCAGACCCACGCTAGCGCATCCGGTATGAAGGGCGAACAGCTTGGCATCTGGCTGATCTATGCGCTTTTAATCAGTGGCGCATTGCTCATGGTTTTCCCCTTTATCTGGATGGTACTCACCTCCTTTAAAAGTGTCCACGAGAGTAATCTCTATCCCCCTACCTTTCTGCCGCGCGAATGGGTTCCACAGAATTACATCGCAGCGTGGCAAAAGCCGCCCAATACACTGGGGCGTTACATGGTGAACTCGATTGTGTTGGCGGTGGCAGGCACAGGATTGCAGGTTGTCATCTGTGCGCTGGCAGCCTATGCGTTTTCACGATTGCGTTTCCGCGGGCGTGACTTGCTCTTTATGTTGGTACTGGCAACGACCATGATTCCTGGGGAGATTACCCTCATTCCCAACTTTGTCACCATCCGCCGTTTCCCTCTGATGGGTGGCAACGATCTCTTGGGCACCGGTGGCAGTGGTCTCTATGATACCTATGCCGCGATGCTGCTGCCCGGACTGGTGGGGGCATTTAACATCTTTTTGCTTCGCCAAGCCTTTCTGTCCGTGCCCAATGAATATTGGGAGGCAGCGCAGATTGATGGCTGTCATAGCTTTGACTACCTGTGGCGCATCCTGCTTCCCGTTTCGACACCCGCCCTCATCACTGTGGGCATCTTTGGCTTTGTGGGTCGTTGGAATGGATTACTTTGGCCGTTGCTGGTGACACGCAGCGAATCCATTCGTCCGGTGCAAATGGCAATGATCTACTATCAAAATGAGTTCGTCACCGACTATGGAATGCTGATGGCGGCATCACTCATGGTCACGCTCCCAATTGTGGTGCTCTTTATCCTGGTCCAACGCCAGTTTATTGAAGGTATTGTCAGCACAGGGCTTAAAGGTTAATCCTGTCCTGTTACTTTAGATCGCTCATACCCAAAAGCAATTTGCGTCCAGTTTTACAACTACTTTACAGGCTATTTCACGAACTATCTTATGAACTATTTTGTTGAGGAGCTAACCCTTATGGAACAAAGGATTCTGTCGCGTCGCACGTTTTTGTTGGGTGTCGGTACCATTGTCAGTGCAGCAACCCTAGCTGCTTGTGTTGCACCAGCCGCGCCCACGGCATCAACGGGGGCAGAAACCAGCACCGCCCCCACCACGGATTCGCTGATCGAGATTGAATATTGGCACCGTCAGGGTGGTGACACGGCCCTGCTGCTGGAAGAACTGGCTGGAACATTTTTTAAAGAGAGTGACGGGGCTATCAGTGTCACCTCAATTGCCCAAGGCAGCATTGCTGAACTCAACCAAAAGGTGCGCGCAGCCGCCGCGGGGGGTGGTATGCCCGCTGCGACTATGGCGGATGATTATGATGTCACCCAATATGCCGCAAGCAATATCCTTGTGGCGCTGGATGACTATATCACCCACCCTGAATATGGGTTGAGTGACGAGCAGATTGCTGATATTCTGCCCAACCAGTTGAACCGCCACAAGTTGGATCTCTATGACAACCGCACGATGGCCTTTACGCAAGGCTTTAGCGGTTTCACGACCTTCTGGAATGTAGATGCAACCCAGAAGATTGGTCTGGATACGCCACCTGCAAACTGGACTGAGTTCCCCGACTATGCGCGTGCTCTTTCCGAGGCCAATGAAGGCAAGCCTGCTTGGTTGATCTCGGGCGCTGGCGACCGCTTTATCTCGACGATGCTCACTTCCGGTGCAAGCTGGCTCAAGGAGGGTGGCGAGGAGTCAAACTTTGATACGCCCGAAGCCTTGGAGGTAATGAGTTGGTGGCGTGAGTTATCAGATGAAGGTCTGCTTGCGGTGACTGGCGATGCCCGCGACCTCTTTATTGCTGGCGAAAATCTACATTTCATGGATAGCTCTGGCAACGTTGCGCGCTTCAATGCCGATTTGAGCAATTTTGCCTGGAACGGATCACTGCCACCCCAGCATCCAGGTGTCACCACCCCAATCACAGAGATGTATGGCCCGATCAACACTGTGCCTGTCACCGATGCCGACAAGCAAATGGCTGGCTGGCGCTGGATT